>CBDTVD010000006.1:0-19885 GCA_965363965.1 uncultured bacterium | reverse complement strand
AGCCCAAGCAGCACTTCAAGATTTCCATGAAAGGAGTGAAAGATGGTGACTTCTCAATGATCCTGGGTTACCCTGGCCGCACACAGCGATATCAGTCCAGCTATGACCTTTCGAGTTCCTACAAATACACCAACCCGACGCTGATAAACAGTTTTGATATCATCCTGAAAAACATGAAAGCCGACATGGATGCTGACCCTGAAATGCGTATAGCCCTGGCCAGCGACTACGCAAGCACCAGCAACGCCTACAAATATTTCATCGGGCAGCAGCGCCAGCTTCAAACCACTGGGGTGATTGACCAATTCAGCACCAGCGAAAAAGAATTTATGAAGTGGGTGAATGCTGATGCCAGCCGAAAGGAAAAATATGGCAGCGCCGTTGAGGGCCTGCGCCAGAGTAATCTGCAGATGCAAAGCCTGGAGCCAATGCGCAGCTACATGTTTTATGGGATGTTTCAAAGCGGGCTGATGCAGCATGGTTTCGGCACTTATCTGCCCATAATCCGCAGTTATTCGGCCGGTGCTTCTGAAGGCATGCTGGATACCCTTGCCATGGCTGCCCTTAGCAAGAGCGAAGATTACCTCAGCAGCAAATCGGTTAATACCGATCGGCGAATCATTCAGGAACTGCTGACTGCCATGCTGAAAGACACCTTGCTGAAGAATAAGCCAGAGTTTTTGAAAAAAGTGGCGGCTATGGGCCCCTCTCCTTCAGCTGCTGCCATGCGGTATGTTGACAACCTATATGCCGAAAGCAAACTGCTGAACTCTGCCACCAATGACAAGCTGCTGACAAAATTGAAAAGGAAAAAAATCGAGGCAGACCCCTATTACATGCTGGTGAATGACGTATTCAATTATTACATCACCAACCTGAACCCTGCCAACCAAGCTGTAACCAATGGCTTGACAGAGAATCATAAAATTTACCTGGCTGGCCTGCGTGAGTGGAAAAAGGATACCAAGTTTTACCCTGACGCCAACTCAACTTTTCGGATGACCTATGGGAATGTGATGGCTTATGAACCGAGAGACGCCGTGTTCTACGATTACTATACCACCCACGCCGGAATCCTTGAGAAATACATCCCAAATGATCAGGAATTTGATGTGCCAGCAAAAGAAATTGACATGCTGAAAAAGGGTGACTTTGGCCGTTATGCGCAGAATGATTCCCTGCGGATTTGCTTCCTTACCAATAACGATATCACAGGCGGCAACAGTGGTTCGCCTGTAATAAATGCCACTGGCGAAATCATCGGTATTGCTTTTGACGGAAACTGGGAATCTATGATTGGCGACCTGTATGTTGACCCCGCATACAACCGCACCATCGCAGTTGATATCCGATACGTTTTGTGGACGATTGACAAACTTTATGGTGCTGAAAATCTGATCAAAGAACTTGATTTGGTAAAATAATCATTGCTGAATCAGTGGAGCCCTTAAAGGAACTTCTAAATATTCGCACCCAATCAGCTGATAATCAGGCTGTGTTTTTAAATGCGGCTGAAATGGGAGGCGACAAAAAAAGTTTCAAAAATCATTGCACTTTGGGGTTTTGTGCCCCATCTTTGTGCCGTTCCTGATGCAGCAGCGCATCAGTTGCCCTAAATACAGCTGATTAAGTTCAGTGGAGATGGGCCCGCCAAAATCGCCTTTCTTAATGTTCTCATAAGCATTTTTATTAACGGGCTCGGAGTTGAGGGACTCTGAGCCCGTTTGTTTTTTGGCCTGTTTGGTTCTCCTTTTTTGCGGGTTTATTCCACCAGTTCATCAGGCACCCCGCCCGGATACTCCACGGATATTGCCTCTTTGATTCGTTCAACCCTATTTCCTGGATCAGGGTGGGTACTCATGAATTCAGGGCTGCGATTTGGGCTTCCGCTGGACGCCAAAATTTTCATTACCCCGACCATGGATTCAGGGTTATAATTGGCCTCACTCATATATTTAACCCCCAGGTGATCGGCTTCCAGTTCATCATCACGTCCGTATTTCATGGTAATCATTTGCGCAATGATTTGTGCCATGGCTGCGGAATACATGTTCGGGTTCTCAGGGTCATAAGCAGCCACAACAGCGGCACCTGTCAAACCTTGTGTAAGCTGCTGTTTCGATATTTGCTCAGCACTGTGCCTTCCAACTACATGGGCAATTTCATGGCCGAGCACACCTGCCAACTGGCCTGGCGTTTCGAGTTTTGAAAGCAATGCATAGGTAATGAAAATCTGTCCCCCGGGCAAGGCAAAGGCATTGACGGTGTTGGGGTCGGCAAGAACATGAAAATCGAATTCATATGGCGAACGGGCTGCACCGCTGCTGCGCACCACCTGCTGGCCAATTTCTTTCACACCCTTCTGCACTTGCTCATCCTGATAGAGTCCGCCGAATTGTGCGGCCATTTCGGGTGCACCTTGCAAACCAAGTTTAATTTCTTGGTCGGGGGTCATTTTGATGTATTGCTTTTCGCCCGTTACCGGGTTTTCCTGCTGGCTGCTGCAATAGGAAATTACGCTGCCTGCTGCGATGACAATGCCAATAAGCAATGTGGCACCTCGGTTTAGTCTCATGGGTCTTTGTATGGTTCTTTTGGTTTTCACCACCATAAACCCAAAAAAGCCGAAATGGATTAATGCAGCCGCATCAAATTAATCATTCCTGCATTTTTCAGAATGGAGTATAACTGTCGTCAGATTCATCGTTCATGCGGCTGCCTTTAATGATTGCATTAAAGCCCGCAGTGGTGGTGATGGCATCATTGGAATAGAAATTCTCATTCGGGTCTTCAAATTTGGCGTACCTGTCCACCCACTTCAGTTTTACAGTGTCTGTGGCCCCATGCCTGTTTTTTGCAATAATCAGTTCTGCCACACCCTCTGTGCTGTTTCCATCTGCATCGGTTTTCGAATAATACTCTGGCCGGTAGAGAAACATTACCATGTCTGCATCCTGCTCAATGGAGCCTGATTCCCGCAAGTCACTCAATATGGGGCGCTTTTCTCCTCCCCTGCGTTCAACTTCTCGCGACAGCTGGCTGAGAGCGATAACGGGAATGTTGAGCTCCTTTGCCAGCCCCTTGAGCGACCGTGAAATCTGACTGATTTCCTGCTCCCTGTTTCCGCTGTTTCGGCCGTCTTTGGGTCCGCTCATCAGCTGCAGGTAATCTATCACCACCATTTGGATGTTGTGCTGCGCTTTCAGGCGCCGGCACTTGGCCCGCAAATCGAAAATGTTGATCGCGGGCGATTCATCCAAATAAATTTCGGCACCAGCCAGGCGCTGAATTTTATTGTTCATCTGCTGCCATTCGTGGTCCTCCAATGTGCCGTTTTTCAATTTGGTGGCACTTATTTCTGCCTCACTGCTAATCAGCCTGAGGACCAGCTGGACGGAGGACATTTCAAGGCTGAAAACTGCCACTGGTTTTTTAAAATCAACTGCGGCATTGCGCGCAATGGCCATCACAAAGGCGGTTTTACCCATACCTGGCCGAGCCGCGACGATTACTAAATCGCTGGGCTGCCATCCGCTGGTAATTCTATCCAGTTCAGTGAAACCTGAGGGCAATCCGCTCATGTTGCCCTCATTCATCCTGAGCTCTTCCATGTGCTGGATGGCCTTTTGAACCAGAGTCTGCATAGAAGATGATTGGCTGTCTACGTTCCCCTCAGAAATGGCAAAAAGTGCCTGCTCACTTTTGTCGAGCAGCGTAAACACATCTATGGTTTCATCGAAAGCATCGCGCTGAATTTCACTGCTGAGCTTGATTAACTCCCTCAGAATGAATTTTTGAGCAATGATGCGGGCATGAAATTCGATATTGGCTGCACTTGCAACCCGATTTGTCAGCTCACTGATGTAAAATGCACCGCCAATGCTTTCCAGGGTACCACGGCTGCGCAGTGCATTTGCAACTGTCAGCATGTCAATGGGCTGGCTGCGCTCGAAAAGGTCCAGCACGGCAGAATAAATCTCTTTGTGCTCGTCCTTATAAAAACTTTCGGCTTTCAGCAGATCGATAATTGAGGTCAGCGCTTCCCTTTCCAGCATCAGGGCACCCAGCACAGCCTCCTCTAAATCTACTGCCTGTGGCGGCAGCCGACCCCCTTCACCCAAAAATGTTGGACGATTCGGACGAATGGAAGGCAGGTTTTCCCGCCTGATTGGGGTGAATTCTTTGGTCATTAAATACTGAGTAAAAATCCCACCTGATGCCAGAGGGGGGGCAAAAATAGAAGGTTTCACAGGCCGAAAACGCTGCCTGCCCTTATGAAAAAAAGGCTGAATTCTTTTCTGCCGGAGCCTGGATATTTGGTTAACAAAATGTTGACAAAATAGCTTCCCAATGGCCAACTCCTTTGTTGTGCAGGCACTTGGAATTGTGGACAACATAAGCCAGCCTGCCCTTTAGAATGACCGGATACGGTTAAACAAGCAGAGAGGCCATCCAGCGCCAATTAAATTTTGCCAGATGAACGGTGCATAAAAATCAGTTTTCGCAGGTTTCTGACGTTATGGCAGTCGCGATTTAAGAATACCGAACTCTGCATTTTGGTGGCGGGGTATTTGTTCAGCCAATTATCTGGCTACGCCATAATATTGCGGACGACTGTCTGCGCAAAAAAACATTCAAGTTTAGCCCGCGTTAAAAACCAACCTTATCGAGTAATCAAATAATGGAAGCAAAATTTTCCCCCAGAGTTCGAGATGTTATCAGTTACAGTCGAGAGGAAGCAATCCGTCTGGGGCATGACTATATAGGCGCAGAGCATCTTTTGCTGGGCCTGATCAGGGAGGGAGAGGGCAAAGCCATAAAAACGCTTCAGGCCCTTGAGGTTGACCTTATCCGGCTCAAAAAACAAGTAGAGGACACCATCCGAAATACAAGTTCTCAAAAGAGTGTTACAGGAAACATCCCCCTCACCAAGCAGGCTGAAAAGGTACTTAAAGTAACTTATCTGGAGGCCAAAATTTTTAAAAGCGAAGTGATTGGTACCGAACATCTGCTGCTGAGTGTGCTGAGAGATGAGGACAACATTGCTGCCCAGGTGCTCCATCAGTTCGCCGTCAATTATGAAAATTTCAAAGAGCAGCTTGAGGAAACCTATTATGGTACTCGCAGTAAATACAGTGAAGGGGGTGAGGAAGAATCAATGAGCGAAAGCGACCGCCCAGGCAGCGGAACTGCATCCAAAAAAGCGGAAAGCAAAAGCAAGACACCAGTCCTCGACAATTTTGGCCGAGACCTGACACGCGCCGCAGAAGACAATAAACTCGACCCTATCGTAGGCCGAGAAAAAGAGATCGAAAGGGTTTCGCAAATACTTTCCCGCCGAAAAAAAAACAATCCCATTTTAATTGGCGAGCCAGGTGTAGGAAAAACGGCCATAGCAGAGGGGCTGGCCCTGCGCATCAGCCAGAGGAAAGTGAGCAGGGTGCTTTTCAACAAGCGCATTGTAACACTCGATCTGGCATCGCTGGTGGCCGGTACAAAATATCGCGGGCAATTTGAAGAGCGGATGAAGGCGGTGATGAATGAGCTGGAAAAAAATCCCGATGTCATTCTTTTTATTGATGAAATCCACACCATTGTGGGCGCAGGCGGTGCAAGCGGCAGCCTTGATGCCAGCAACATGTTTAAGCCCGCCCTTGCCCGAGGAGACATCCAATGCATCGGCGCCACAACACTGGATGAATACCGTCAGTACATCGAGAAGGACGGGGCACTTGAGCGCCGGTTTCAGCAAGTGATTGTCAACCCTGCCAGCCCTGATGAAACGCAGGAAATCCTCCACAACATCAAGGATAAATATGAGGAGCACCATAATGTAAATTACACTCCAGAAGCCATTACCGCCTGCGTTACCATGAGCGACCGTTATATCAGCGACCGCTTTCTTCCGGACAAGGCCATTGATGTTTTAGATGAATCTGGGGCAAGGGTGCACATCACCAACATCAACGTCCCTGAGGTGATTGTGGAACTGGAAAAGAAAATCGAGGACATCAAACTCGAGAAAAATAAAGTAGTAAAAAGCCAGCAGTTTGAAGAAGCGGCCCGCTTAAGAGACCGCGAAAAGCAGTTGCTTGAACAGTTGGATTCCGCCAAAACTGCCTGGGAAGAAGAAACCAAAACCCAGCGCTTTACTGTAACCGAGAATGACATTGCCGATGTAATCTCAATGATGACGGGCATACCTGTCAACCGGATTGCGCAGAGCGAGGGGCTCAAACTGCTGAACATGGATACGCAATTGCGCGGAAGCGTGGTCGGCCAGGACGATGCAGTGCTCAAACTCACCAAAGCCATCCAGCGCACACGTGCAGGGCTTAAAGATCCAAACCGGCCCATTGGCTCTTTCATTTTCCTCGGCCCGACAGGTGTTGGCAAAACCGAGCTTGCCAAGGTGCTTGCCCGTTATCTGTTTGATACTGACGATTCACTGATAAGGATAGACATGAGTGAATACATGGAAAAATTCGCCATTTCTCGTCTTGTGGGGGCACCTCCAGGATACATCGGTTATGAGGAAGGCGGACAGCTAACTGAAAAAATTCGGCGCAAACCCTATGCAGTCATCCTTTTAGATGAAATTGAAAAGGCGCATCCGGATGTATTCAACCTTTTGCTCCAGGTATTGGATGAGGGATTTTTGACTGACAGCCTGGGCCGTAAAGTTGATTTTCGCAATACAATCATCATTATGACATCCAACATTGGCACCCGCCAGTTGAAGGATTTCGGGCGTGGTGTCGGCTTCAGCACTACAGCACGTGATAGCTCCATCGATGAATTCAACAAGTCAATCATTGAAAACGCGCTGAAACGGTCCTTCAGCCCTGAGTTCCTGAACCGGATTGATGATGTCATTGTATTCAACAGCTTAACCAGTGAGGACATCAATAAAATCATTGTCATCCAATTGCGCCACCTGCTGAAACGTATTGAAAAGATGGGTTACTCGCTCATCGTTTCAGACCAGGCCCGCGACTTTCTGGCTGAAAAAGGTTTCGACCCCCAATTTGGTGCCCGCCCACTGCGCAGAGTGATTCAGAAATACCTTGAGGACCCCATTGCTGAGGAAATTCTGAAATCGGAAATTGAAGAAGGAGACATCATTCACGCTGAAAAAAACGAGGATGAATCTCTGAAATTCAGAATTGAAAAAGGTACGCCTGTTCAAAAAGCTGAAGAGCCTCCTGCCGAACCAGACGCAGAATAAACAAGACAAAGGGGCGGGCCAGTGGCCCGCCCCTTTTTTTATTCCTTGATATGGAGGCTGAACCCTTCCATTATCGGGTTGGTAAGCAGTTGCTCGGCTGCTGCTCTTGCAATATGTTCGGCCTCTGAAGTGCTGCCGGCTTCGATACTCAATTGTATCAGTTTGCCCACCCTGACATCGCCTATGGCATTGATGCCGAGATTGTGGAGTCCGTGATGGACAGCTTTTCCCTGGGGATCGAGCAATTCAGGCAATGGCAATACCTCGACGTGGACTTTATATGTCATTTTCTATTTCTTTTGGCCCTTTAGCCAAGAGCGACAAAACTACATATGCCACCATTATTGGCAGAGCAGCGGCCCATTGCACCACCACAAATAGAACTGCTGAAATCGCGGCCAGCAAAATTGACCGGCCCTTATTCTCTCCGCTGAATTGAAGTTTGAATAAAGGCACCTTGCTCACCATCATCCAGCTCAACCCCACACTCAGCAAAACAATGAACCATGCATTCAAAATCACGCCCGAAATGTAAATGACATTTAGCCCGCTGATGAAATAATCGCCGTATTGCAGGGTCAGCGGCAGGCTGGCAACCACCAGGGCTGACGCAGGGGTAGGCAATCCTTGAAATCCCTTCCTTTGGATGGGACTCCCTGTGTTAAAACGTGCCAGGCGCCAAGCACTGGCTGCCAAAATCACAAATGGCAGCATGGCAAACACGGGAAAACTGCCGATGTAAACGGAATAAACCCATGCTGCCCGTGAATCCAAAAGCAGAAAATGCATCAGCACAGCAGGCAGCAAGCCAAATGTAACCACATCTGCAAGCGAATCGAGCTGTTCCCCAATGGGGCTGTTTATTTTCAGTGCCCGAGCCGCAGGCCCGTCCACTGCATCAAACAAAGCACCTGCAACCACAAACCAGGCTGCAGCCGGCAGATTCAAATTCAAGGCTGCAAGCAGGCCTGCAAATCCGCAAAACAAATTGCCCATTGTGAGTGCATTTGGCAGATAGCTTTCCAATTTAATCATTTTCTGTGGGGTATTGATGCAGTGGCCGGCAGAACAAAGGGCAAAGGTCGGTTGTACAATTGCCATGCGCATTGCCAACGTTTCGCCGTGGATTGATGTAACCCGCCCATCTAATTATCCGCCACTTCTCGGTACCATAAAAACTGATGTAGGCATCATCGGGGGCGGCATCACCGGCTTGCTGACTGCCTGGCACCTCAGCTATGCAGGATATTCAGTTGCGATAATAGAGGACCAATTGGTGGGGGAAAACACCACCGGTTACTCTACAGGAAATCTGTACACTGCCACCGGTCATAATTATCGGCGATTACTCGGGGGCTGGGGGCGCCAAAAAGTGCAGACTTTTGCCGCTGCGAGGCAATGGGCGGTGGATTTTCTTGACAATTTTATTGGCGATGAAGCCATTGATTGTGAGTATCAGCGGCAGCCCTTTCATTATTATACTGAGCGGCGCAGCCATTTCTCGAAAATTGAACGTGAATTTGAGGCGATGGAACGCGCTGGCCTGAAACCCATCTGGAAAGCTGACCCCTTGCATTTTTCCACAAGCAGTGCACTGAAATTGAATGAGGGTGGCAGAATGAACCCAGCCTTATTCTGTAAGGCCCTTGCGCAAAGGCTCGCCGACAGAGGAGTTAAAATTTACGAGCGCACCCGGATGCTGACTAATGAACAAAACCAAGAGAAAAAAACTATAGCCACTGCTTTTGGCAGCGTAGTTTGCCGATATGTTGTAGAAGCCACGCATATCCCGAAAGGATTCAGCCTGCTGCAAACTGCCCTTTATCCTTATCGCAGTTATGCCCTGGCCATCAGGCTGAAGGATGAAAAATGTTATCCCAAAGGAATATTTTGGGACACCGACCCTGAATATCATCACTCTACTGCCACCCATTGGAGCCAGGATGGGCCAATGCTTTTGGTAATTGGCGCAGGCCATAAAACGGGTCAGCCTGAGGAAGATCAGGGCTATGATGCCGTAGAGCGATACGTCCGTAAACGTTATCCAGTTGAGGCGGTTACTTATCGTTGGTCTGCCCAGCACTATCGCTCATCCGATGGCTTTCCCATGATAGGCATTCCTGCCGGGGGCCACAGTTACATAGCAACTGGTTTTCATGCTGACGGCTTGGTTTGGGGCACCGCAGCAGCGCGGCACCTCGCCAACCTCATTTTGGGCCAAGCAGATGAAAATTGGACATCGGCATTCGATCCCAATCGAATCAATCCACTGGCCTCAGCAGCTTCTGTATTGAAAGAAAATGCCAACATTGCCAAGTATTACGCAAAGGACTATCTGCTGGGCACCGACTTTGTCGAACTGTCGGATATTGCGGATGGGGAGGGAGACATCATTCACCACAATGGCCAAAAAGTGGCAGCCTATAAGCCCGGCAATGGCCTGCCCACTGTGCTGCTTGATGCCAAATGCCCGCATCTGCATGGAATTGTCAGGTGGAACAGCGCTGAGAAAACCTGGGACTGCCCAATCCACGGCAGCCGTTTTGATTGCAATGGCGGATTTTTGGAAGGCTGTGCCATCCACGACCTTGCCAAGGCCACTACTAAGGAATAATCTTTATGACCTTGCTTTCCATCAATGGTGTAAAAATCCCCATTGCACCGGTAAAATTTGATTTGATGGATGCAGGCGAACCAAAGGGATTTCCATTCGCGCTATTTGCAGCCGATATACTGGCCAGGTAATCATAATAATCTTTCCTCAAGTGGTAAACTCTCACCACAGCGGTATCCCCAGGCTGAAAATCGTACCCTGTGCCGAAGGTGATTTGCTTCCCCTCGAAACTCAGGTCATTGGTTACAAAATCCTGATTATCCGCAGCTGAGTCTGAAAGGTTTGACACCCTGAACCTGTAAAAACTTGGCCCTGGCAGATCCTGAAAGTATGTGAGCAGAAAGTAACTCGTGTCCCTTTCTCGCAGGCTGCTCAAGCCTACAGAATCAATTTTTGGGAAGTCGAGATATGAAGTAGAGGCAGTGGCCCTTTTTCCCGCAGAGTCAATAACTGTCAGGGTATATTGAACACCTTTCAGCACAGGCACACTGTCCCTGGTCTGATAATTAAACCACTTCAGGTTTTCAAAATCTGGGATTGGGTTGAAAATTAAAGTATCTGTAATGCCATTATAGCTCAGCACCACTCGGGCGTTGCTTATAAAAGGGAGAGTGAGCGGCGCAAAATAATCAAGTGTTCTGCTTACCGATACACGCAATGGCTCATTGGGTTCCAGATATCCTTCAACAACCATCTGGGGCTCGAACTTAGGCAGGCTGATTTCCACATTTTTTGTGAGATTGCTGCATGATTGGAGTGCAAATGCAGCCCCAAAAAACAAGATTGCCTTTAAAATTTTCATCTCAGAACCGGAAATTGTAAGTCAAGGTTGGGATTACAGGGAATAGCGAAATCTGCTTGGCTACGGATTTAATGGGGAGCCCCAGCGACACGTTGTCATCCACTTCCTCAGTTTCAATGTAGAGGATAAAGGGATTGCGCCGATTGTACAGATTATAGACACTGAATGTCAAATCACTGGTGCCCCATTTTGGCGTGAATTTCCAGACAATTCCCAAATCCATCCTGTGGTAAGGTGCCATTCTATATCCGTTTCGCTCCGTAAAAATGGCCGATATAAATGGCTGTGAGTTCTGGATGTCATTTGTGTAGGCGTATGCAACGGGGAGCGACACCGTGTTGCCGGTGCCATAAACCCAAGTAGCCGAAAGTGTTATCCGCTTGCTGACTTCATAGATGCCCACCACGCTGATGTCGTGCCGGCGGTCATACTTGGGGAAAAACGTCTGGCCGCTATTGATGTCTGGGAATTTTCTGAAACTCCAGCTGAGGGTATAACCCACCCAGCCTGTCAGTTTGCCTTCGCGCTTCTCCAGAAAGAATTCTGTTCCATAGCTCCAGCCTTTGCCAAATACAAATTCGCTGTCCAACTCTGGATTGAAAAATAGCTGCGCACCATCACGAAAGTCAATTTGCTGGTTTAAGCGCTTGTAATATCCTTCCTGGGTGAAGTAGAGTTTGTTTTTCAGCAGACTGGTGCTGTATCCCAGTGCAGCCTGATGGCTTTTTTGGGGCCTGACCGTTTTGGTTGAAGGATACCAGATATCTGTGGGAAAACTTGATCCTGAGTTGCTCACCAAATGGACATACTGGTTCATGAAAGCATAGCTCGCTTTCAAGCTCCATTTTTCGTTCAGCAGATATCGGGCGTTCACCCGAGGCTCAGGCCCTCCATAAAGACGATCTTTTATGCTGAATGCAGAAATCCGCAGGCCCGCATTCACTTTCAGCAATGGTGTAACCTCCCAGTCATCACTTGCATAAATGCCGAGCTCAGTGCCAAACTTTTCTTTATCCTGGGCCACATCCCCGCCACCATCATTGCCCACTTTGAAACTGATTCGGCTCACCCCGAAAGTGTGATAGACAGCACTCCCCCCAAAGCGGACAAAGTGCTTTTGATCGGGCGAATAATTAAAATCAGACTTCAGGCTGAGGTCCTGGACATCACTGCCAATGCTGGCTGAAAAAAGATCAATCTTATTCTTGATTCGGTATTGGTAGCGTGTAAAAGTAGCTGTGGTATTACTGAAAAGCCTGGCCCCCAAAATGTGATTCCACCTTGCAGTAAGGGTCGAGTTGCCCCAGTTGAAATCGAAATTGAAGGCATCCTGATTAAACCCGAAAACGTCGCGCCCAAAGTATCCGCTCAAAAATAGCCGATCTTTAGGGCCGAGGTCATAATTCACCTTGGCATTCAGGTCATAAAAATAATAATCGGGGATAGGGTTGAAGTTTTCTTTGCCCTTGTTTGCTCGGTTGATGGCACGGGTAAAAACATCCAGATATGTTCGCCTGCCTGAGATGATGAAACTTGATTTATCCTTTACAATAGGGCCCTCAAGTGTGAGCCTGCTGGCTATCAGCCCTATTCCGCCTGCCCCTGCAAATTCCTTTTTATTTCCTTCTTTCAGGGTGATATCCACCACGCTTGAGAGTCTGCCTCCGAATTGTGCCGGAAACCCTCCTTTGTATAACTCAACTCCCTTGATTGCATCAGAATTAAACACACTGAAAAAACCAAACAGGTGGCTTGCATTGTACACTATCGCTTCATCAAGGATAATCAGGTTCTGGTCAGGGCCGCCGCCGCGTACATAAAAGCCAGTTGTCCCCTCTGAGCCAGATTGCACGCCTGGCAGCAATTGCAGCGTTTTCAGGATATCCACTTCTCCGAATAGAACCGGCAGTTCTTTCACTTTATCAATTTGCAGGTCAAGCTGGCTCATCTGTGCTTCTTTCACCTTGTCACTCGGTTTGTCGCCAGTAATCACCACTTCCTGCAGTTCACCTTTCTGGGGTGAAATGTTCAGATTCAAACTGATGTTTTTGTCCAGCACAATGGGTTGCACCAGCGGCGTATAACCAATGTAGGATACTTTGAGGGTGTAGTTGCCTGGGGGCAATGTAAAGGCATAAAAACCGTAGTTATTGGTAGCCTGGGCCGCCCCCGTCTCTGCCACCTGTATGGTAGCTGCCGGCAAGTCCTCCCCTGTTTCAGCGTCTTTCACATAACCTGAAATTTTGAAATTGTCCTGCCCGAGGACAGTGCTCCCGATCCCGAGAAATAGCAATAAGGCAAAAATGTGCTTCATTGTAAAGCCAGCGGGATAATCAAAAGCTGCGCCGCACCTGATTTTTAACATTTTATGAATTTGCAAACTGCTGATATGTCATCACCTGACGAGTACATGGAGTTTGGCGGGGCAAAGATGAGATAATTTTGCCCTGGCAAACTGGAGAAAGCGGATAATGGCGGAAAAGAAGGAGCAGGCATACAATGAAGACAGCATAAAAAGCCTCGATTGGAAAGAACACATCCGGCTCAGGCCTGGGATGTACATTGGCAAACTGGGCGATGGAAGTTCATCTGACGACGGCATTTACGTGCTGCTGAAAGAAGTGGTGGATAACTCTATTGATGAATATGTGATGGGCAATGGCAGCGCAATTGAAATAGAGCTGCATGATGGCCAGGTCAGAGTACGAGATTTTGGCCGTGGAATACCCCTGGGCAGTGTGGTGGATGTGGTTTCTAAAATCAATACCGGTGCGAAGTATGATTCCAAAGCTTTTCAGAAATCGGTAGGGCTCAATGGGGTGGGTACCAAAGCAGTCAATGCATTGTCCTCCTTTTTTGCCATTTCAAGTTTCAGAGATGGTGAAATGAAAAAAGCTCATTTTGAGCGAGGTGTTCTTCTCGACTCAGCACCACTTCAGCCAACAAAACAGAAAAATGGAACTGAAGTGGTTTTTCGGCCAGATGAATCTATCTTTCGAAAGTATCACTTCGTGCCGCAATACATTGAGAATCAGCTGTGGAACTATGCATTCCTGAATGCCGGACTCGAACTCAATTTTAACGGGCAAAAATTTCTGAGCAGGCATGGCTTGCTCGACCTTCTGCAAAAAAAGCATCCAATAGAAAATTTTCGATATCCTGTAATTCACCTGAAAGGCGATGATATCGAACTGGCACTCAGCCACGGAAGCGAGTATGGCGAGGAATACTACTCATTTGTCAACGGGCAGCACACCACTCAGGGGGGCACGCACCTGGCAGCATTCAAAGAAAATCTGGTGAGGGTGGTAAGGGACTTTTACAAAAAAGATTTCGACCCCTCTGACATCCGCAGCAGCATCATTGCAGCCATAAGCATCCGCGTGCAGGAGCCCGTTTTTGAAAGCCAGACCAAAACCAAACTCGGCAGCCAGTCTGTCGGCCCTGATGGCCCTTCAATCAAAGGTTTCATTGGGGATTTTTTGAAGGATCAGCTGGATAATTTCCTTCATAAAAATGCAGCGATTGCTGATGCTTTGCTCAAGCGCATCCAACAAAGCGAGAGAGAGCGCAAGGATATGGCCGGCATTAAAAAATTGGCCAATGAGCGAGCCAAAAAAGCCGCCCTGCACAATAAAAAACTCCGCGATTGCCGAGTGCATTATACTGATCGCCAGCACCCTCGGCACCTGGACTCCACCCTATTCATCACTGAGGGTGACTCTGCGAGCGGCTCAATCACCAAAAGTCGTGATGTGGAGTGTCAAGCTGTGTTCAGCCTTAGGGGGAAGCCGCTGAATTCGTTTGGCCTGAAAAAAAAAGTGGTGTATGAAAATGAGGAATTCAACCTGCTTCAGCACGCGCTCAACATCGAAGAAGGCCTGGATGACCTGCGATACAATCAAGTGGTGATTGCCACTGATGCAGATGTTGACGGCATGCATATCAGGCTTCTGACACTGACTTTTTTCCTCCAGTTTTTTCCCGACCTTGTGCGTACCGGGCATGTTTACATTTTGGAGACCCCGCTATTCCGAGTGAGGGATCGTAAACAAACTTTCTATTGCTACACTGAGGCTGAAAGAATTGAGGCTATCGCAAAACTCGGCGGCAAACCTGAGATAACTCGCTTCAAAGGCCTGGGCGAAATATCCCCTGATGAATTCAAGCAATTCATCAATGAGGATATCCGCCTGCAGCCAGTGCTGATGGAAAAAGATCAGGGCATCCATCGAATTCTGGAATACTATATGGGCAAAAACACTATGGAGAGGCAGAATTTCATTATCAATAACCTCCGCCTGGAACTCGACCTTGCAGAGGCCGCCTGAGCCCAATCGGCCCCCTCAAGAAATTGACTGATAACCCACCTGTGGAGGAACCCGAAAACGATTTACCAGACCAGCTGAAAGTGGTTACACCGCTGCAGGATGTGCCTGCGGTGGATGACCTGTACCGAACCTGGTTTCTGGATTATGCCAGCTATGTAATTCTTGAGCGTGCTGTGCCGGCTGTTGAAGATGGCCTTAAGCCTGTGCAGCGCCGCATACTGCACAGCATGCGGGAAATGGAGGATGGCCGATATAACAAGGTGGCCAACATCATTGGCCAAACCATGCAGTATCACCCCCACGGCGATGCCGCAATCGGTGATGCAATTGTCAGCCTCGGGCAAAAGAATCTGCTTATTGATACACAGGGTAACTGGGGCGATGTAAACACTGGCGATTCAGCCGCCGCCCCCAGATACATAGAGGCGCGGCTGAGCAAATTTGCGCTCGAGGTTCTGTTTAACCCTGCCATAACAAAATGGCAGCTGAGTTATGATGGCCGCAAGCAGGAACCCATCACCCTGCCTGCCAAATTTCCCATTCTGCTGGCCCAGGGAGTCGAAGGAATTGCAGTCGGCCTCTCCACCAAAATTCTCCCTCACAATTTTAACGAATTGATTGAAGCGGCAATTGCCCACTTGAGGGGGAAAGAATTTGAAATTTTTCCCGATTTCCAGACAGGCGGCCAGGTTGACATTTCCAATTACAACGCTGGCAAGCGCGGCGGCCGCATCCGGCTTAGGGCACAGATTGAAGAAGCGGATAAACAGACACTCCACATTCGCAGCATTCCTTACGGCAGCACCACCAGTTCGCTGATTGAAAGCATCGTGAAAGCCAATGATGCGGGAAAAATAAAAATCCGGAAGATATCTGACAACACGGCTGCCCAGGTTGAAATTGAGATTCAGCTGCATAAAGGTGTTTCGCCAGACCTGACCATAGATGCGCTTTATGCTTTTACTGACTGCGAATCAAGCATTTCGCCAAACGCCTGTGTGATTGTCCAGGGGCATCCCCAATTTCTGACGGTGGATGAGATTCTGAGGATCAATATCAATCAGACAAAGCAATTGCTGCAATGGGAACTGGAGATTAAAAAAGGCTTGCTGGAAGATGATTGGCACTTTTCATCGCTGGAAAAAATTTTTATTGAGAATCGAATTTATCGGGACATTGAACAAGCTGAAACCTGGCAGCAGGTTCTTGATTTTATCGCCACTGGCCTCGCCCCGCACCTTCCGCTGCTTCGCCGAGAAGTCACTACAGAAGACATTGCACGGCTCACTGAAATCAAAATCAAGCGAATTTCAAAATTCGATGCTTTCAAAGCTGATGAGCACATCCGTTCTATCGAGGAGCAGCTGGAAGGTGTAGCACACAGCCTTGCCAACATCACCGCTTTTGCAATTGACTACTTTAAAGGGCTGCAAAAACGATTCGGCAAAGGCAGGGAGCGCAAAACCGAAATCCGCGCCTTTGATAACATCCAGGCAAAGCAGGTAGTGCTGGCCAATGAAAAACTATATATAGACAGGGCAGAAGGCTTCATTGGGCTCAGCCTTAAAAAAGAAGAATTCATTTGCGAGTGCAGCACCCTGGATGACATCATCATTTTTAGGCGAGACGGGAAAATGCTGGTGACCCGAGTGGCGGAAAAAATTTTCGTTGGGAAGAATATCGAATACGTGGGCGTATGGCGAAACGCTGATGACCGTATGACTTATAACATGATTTATGCTGACGACAAGGGAATTGGGCGCGCAAAAAGATTCAATGTGATAGGCGTAACTCGAGACAAAGAATATGACCTGACCAGCGCCAAAGGCAAAGTCCTTTATTTCTCGGCTAACCCCAACAGCGAAGCTGAGGTGGTGAGCATTTTGCTGCATCCTGCTGCAAAAGCCAAATCGAAAGAATTTGACTATGATTTTGCCTCTCTCGCCATTAAGGGCAGAATCAGCCAGGGAAACATTGTAACCAAGCATCCTATTAAAAAAATTCAGCTGAAAGAAAGAGGAGCAAGCACACTCGGCGGCAGGGCTGTGTATTATGATGCAGTGCTTGGAAGGCTGAATGTGGATGACAGGGGGAAATATCTGGGTGAATTTGACCAGGGAGATTTGATATTGGCCGTGTACAACGATGGGACTTATGAGCTTACCAGCCATGAACTGACCAACAGATATGAATCGGCTAAACTTGCAGCCATCAGCAAACTGACAAAATCCTGCATTGTAACTGCAATCTATGCCGACCCCCAGGCTAAGGCCACTTTTGCCAAACGGTTCCGAATCGAGACCTCAACAGTCAATAAGCCATTCAGCTTTATCCCTGAGAATGGCTCAAAATTGCTGCTGGCTACACTCGATACAGATTTTCAGGTAGAGTATGCTGCCGGCAGCAGAAAAGGGTTGGCCAAACCTGACCGTGTTATTTTCAGCGGAACAGAAGATGTCAGGGGCTGGAAAGCACAGGGAAAAAAGATCTCCTCCGAGCCTTTTTTTGAGATTCGCGATGTGCTGGTAACACCTAAAACTGAGGAGATTGATAAGCCGATGCAGCTAATTCCTGATGCTGAAGTCACACCCACCCCTCCTGATTCCGCAACCCAGCCCGAAGACAAAACTGCCACTGGAGCCACCAAGCAGCGCAGCCTGTTTTGATGCAATGGCATCTGCCGCCCATCCATCTTCCCGTTTGCGGGTCAACCAATATGGTAGTCAAAACCATGATGGAAACATCCGCGGTATCGGGCTTGGTGGTTACTGCTGGCCATCAGACCCAGGGCAGGGGCAGAAATCACCATAGCCAATGGATAAATCAGCCCGGCAAGGATTTGCTCTGTTCCCTCAGCATCGTCCCCGCCGGAATTACTGCAGAAAACTTTTTCCTGCTCAGCATGGCGGTCGCAGTGGGTATCGTCGAAGGTTTAAAAAATCAGGTGAATCTCGGTGATCAACTCAAAATCAAGTGGCCAAATGACATTCTCCTTAATGGCAAAAAACTCTGCGGTATTTTGATTGAAGCAAACTGGCAAGGGGCCTTTTGTCAGTTTGCAGTCGCGGGCTTTGGCCTCAATGTCAATTCTGTTGTGCTTCAAGATGGTGCAGCCTCTTTAGCGACAGTTTTCCGCCATGCTTTCGATTTGGAAGAGTTGTTGGATGACATCCTTTTTTCAATAGGCCCGATACTCGATTCAATAGATATTGGCTTGACTGATCAATTAGCCAGTTCCTATCTCGACTGCCTATACGGTACCAATGAATGGCTAACCTATCAAGCCGAAAACTCACCTTTTGAAAAGCAAGGCCTGGTTCAAGGTGTCCTCCCTAATGGGGGCATCACTTTCAGGCAGCCAACCGGCCTGCTGGATGGCCCCTTCGCACTGAATGAGGTGAAAATTAATTATCGCTGACTGCTGCGCCCCCAATTGGCTATGTCATCTTCAAGCCAAAGTGCGGGGAAAAAAATCCGCCGCTGCGCTTTGGGCGGCAGATAATTGGCCCAGTTGGTTCCACCCGTGGCAGGTATGTCCTTGTCGTCACTGCTCAGGTATCTGCCAGCAGATTTGATGTGCATCAATGGCCAGCGCACATTTACGTATTGGTCAAACTCCTTCATTTCGGCATCTAAACGCTCGGTTTTTTCCCCGCTATCCTTAACGGCCAGATAAATCCGCCAAAGATTTTTTGCCTTGTGCTTGTGCGCCCAGCTAATCAAAAAATCTGCGAAGTGAGACTCGAATCTCCTCAGCGTCAGGGTCTTTTTGCCTGTCTCAACTTCTGTTGCGCCGAATTTCCAGTAGATTTTTTCATACTGCTCCTCTATGGTTCCGCCCTTCATAGCCTCGCGCTCCTTTGCAGTAACCAAATTCCCTAAGTCTGTGCTGGCCACTTCTATCATTCGATATTGAAGGCTTTGAAACCCGCTTGCCGGCAAGAGTGAAAGCCTGAATTTCAGGAATTGCTCTTTTTCCATCCCGTTCACCATAATCTCGAAAGAGTGGGTCAGATTTCTGAAATAGCTGTTCATCCGCCTTAATCTTTCTGTCATCTCCTCAGCTGTGGGTAATCGCTCACCTGTCAGCTGATTAATCTCCCACAGCACGAGTTTAAAGTAAAGCTCAGTGATTTGATGGTAGATGATAAAAATCATTTCATCAGGCACATTGGTGCGCTGCACCTGCAGGCTCAGCAGGGCATCTGTCTGGATATAATCCCAATAATCCAGATACTGCTGATAAATCAGGCCCTCGAGATAACCTTCCATTTCCTGCCCTTCCAGGGAATATTTATCCTTCAGCTGCCGGAGGAGCGCATTTATTTTTTCTTCAGGCATTAAAATGGAGATTTAAAGTTTCGGAACTGTTCATAGTTCAAGTCTTTGGGCGAAAGTAATGGGGCAATTTCTGGCCATTCGATTTTCAAATCAGGGTCATCCCAATTCAGGCCGCTTTCATGGGCGGGGCTATACTGGGCACTGCATTTATAACTGAATATCGCCTCACCCGACAGTACAACGAAGCCATGGGCAAAGCCTGCAGGCACATAAAGCATATGGCGATTTTGATCACTCAGTTCCACCGACACATTTTTGCCATAGGTCTCGGAGGCTTTGCGCAAATCCACCACCACATCCAGCACTGTTCCCCTGAGCACTTGCACCAACTTGGCCTGGGCAAAAGGCGGCACCTGAAAGTGGAGCCCGCGCAGAACACTGGCGTTTGAAACTGACACATTGTCCTGCACAAACTTATCCTGCACCCCCAGCCTGGCCATCCGCTGCGGATTGTAACTCTCGAAGAAAATCCCTCGGGGGTCGCTGAATATTTTGGGCAGAATCAATAAGGGGCCGGCGATGGGCAATGCCTTCGAAATCCAGCCCTCAGCCTCAGCAAATACCTCGGT
>CBDTVD010000005.1:0-19927 GCA_965363965.1 uncultured bacterium | reverse complement strand
GGCTCGATTTGTATTCACACTTACAGGCTCAGAAATTCCTGAAGTGATGAAAATTCAGATCATGACGGTTACGGGGAGAGTAGTAAGAGAGATTGGAATGGCGGAACTGGGCGACTTGCATATCGGCAACAATATCAGCCCCTGGGCATGGGATGGCACCGACGAATATGGCGCCCCGCTTGCCAACGGCCTCTATCTCTATAGGGTGCTTGCAAGCTCGAAATCTGAACGGTATGAGTTATATCAAACAACTGCAAAAGAGAAAGAATCGGCATTTTTTGAAAAAGGCTTAGGTAAATTATACATTTTGCGGTAACTTGGCTCCAGTTACTCACGCTCTCTCCACTGTATGCTTCTCACTTATGTCAGCCACGGTGCCTATTCAGCTGGCGGGCACCGGCATGAATTGTTTTTTGCCAATTCCATTGCCCAAAGCCTGAGGTTTGCAGGAAAGGAGGCTGAATTACAAATCCTGAGAGCTGAACGGAACTTTAGAGGGCCAGCCGAATGGATGCAGTTGCTGGGGTGGTGTTTCATCAGCAGCCAGGGCGATGCTGTGATTACCACAAAACTCGGCGCAATGCCTGCGCTTTTGAGGCAAAAACTCAATCCAAAAAAAACCCTGCTGATTGTGATGCATTATTTCGATAAGCGCGATTGGCAGGGTGCTGCTTTCAAAACCTACATGGCTGCGCTGATCAAGTATCTGCGCTTTGCAAAGCCAAAAAAAGTAGGGGTGGTGGCGGTGTCGCCGTTTTACCAAAAGCTTTTTCGGCGATTGCTGCCCGGTACTGCGGTATTCTTATTCCCCAACTTGTTTTCAGCTGCGGAGTATGTGCCCTATTCAACGCAGTCAAAATCTAAGGATGTGATACTGGGCCAGTATAGCAGAAAAAACGACATGGATGCACTCGTTGAGCTGAGCAGCAGGCTGCGTGCGGCAGATTACAATCCAGTGGCATTTAATATCCAGACAGGGGATGCCCACAGTCCGCACTTTGAAATTAAAAGATTCGCCAGCAAGGCCAGCTATCTGCAGGCAATGGCCAGGGCCACAGCAACTATTGCTTTTCCTGCTGTGAATGAGGGCTGGCCGCGCATGGTGCACGAAAGCCTGCTGGTAAATACGCCAGTAATCGGATATCACAAGGGCGGATTGGGTGATTTGCTGCACGAAGGAAACGGATACTTTGCCCACTCGCCCCAAATGGCATTCGAAATGATTGAAAGCGGAATAAAGGCAAATACCCCCGAGGCCTTCAGGCAGAAGTATGATACCAGCCAGGCCGAGAAATTCAATGAGCCAATCATAGATTTCATTCTGTCAAATTGCCCCAGGTAAGCGTGCTGATGCCTGCATATAACGCAGGTGAATATGTTGCTGAAGCCATCAATGCCCTGAAGGCCCAAACTTTTAAAGATTGGGAATTGGTGCTGATTGATGATGGCAGCGCTGACGACACGTGCAGCCGAGCAGAGCAGGCCTTGCATGGTGTAAAGAACCATAAAATCATTACCCAGGCAGAAAATCAGGGCAACAATGCCGCAAGAAATGCTGGGCTGAGGCAATGCAGCGGCGAATTCATTGCCCTGATGGATGCAGATGATGCCAGCTTGCCCCGCCGGCTGCAAGTGCAGGCGGAGTATTTCAAGAGCAATAAAAAAATCGGGGTGCTGGGGGGCGGTATGCTCAGGTTTAAAGAGGGGGCAATAATGGACAGGCTGGTGCCCCCTATAGACCCAGAATATCTGGCAGCAAGTTTATTCTTTAAAAATGCCATTTATCAGCCCTCGGTGATGATGAGGGCAAAAATTCTTGAAGGAATGGACGCGCCGTGGGCACCGAATCGCAACACCATTGGCGATTATCATTTGTGGTGGACACTGATGCTGCAAGGTGTTCGACTGCATAATTTTCCGCAGCCACTCGTACGATATAGAGTGCACAAGGGCCAGATAGGCGCGCGATTGGCGGAAACCAGGATTAATGCCCAGTCAGTTTTTTTATCTGAAAGGGCAGCAAAACTGGGCATCAGTTTAACTGATGCAGAGTTAGCTGCCATGCTTTCAGCGATCTATGAACGGAAGGCGAAAAATGCCGCTTTAAACTCGTTGCTCGTGCGCTTGCTGGCTGCCAATGAGTCAATGAGTTTGTTGCCCAAAGCTGAATTCGGGGCTGCCTGCCGGTTTTACTCGGCCAAGGGTAGCCCTTTTAAACTTTTCCTCAGCCTGATGACCCATCCGAAAATGGCCAAGCTGATATGGAGGAATGAACGGCGGCGGCGGAGCGTCAGCTGAATCAAACTGGACAAAAAAAAACGCCGACCAAAATGGTCGGCGTTTTTGTGATTATTCTGTCGTTACAAGAATTATTTATTTTCGGTTGGCAGGATTATGTTGGACATAATCTTGAGTGTAACCTCGCTGTTCAGGGGGTCATTGGTGTAAACCGTGATGTCCTTGCTCTGCTTTCCTGATTTGCCAGCTGAATGAAAGGTAGCCTTAATCATGCTGCTTTCGCCGGGTTTGATGACTGTTTTTTCAGGGCTGCTGGCGGTGCATCCGCAAGTGGTTTTCACTTTCAGGATGTTGAGGTCCTGCTTGCCAGTGTTGGTAAACTTGAATTCAGTATTCACCGACTCGCCTTGTTTGACATCGCCAAAATCATTCTGCTTGCGCTCAAAATTGATTCGCGGGGCTTTTGCAATTTCCTCGGGGGTCATCTGGGGGACATAGGGTTTGATGTCGGCAATCAGGGTAATGGATTTTTCAGGCTGGTCGACATCATCCGTAACCAGTTTGATTTGGTCGAAAACGATTCCGTATTCCTTGGCAGAGGTTGCGCTGTAATGCAAAGGAAGATAGGCACGCTGGCCTGGCTTGATGACCATGTCAGTGGCTTTGGAATCAAGCATAACATAGGCTGGGGAACCTGAGATGCCCTTGATTGTAACAGGTGCTGAGCCGACATTGGTAACAAAAAGGCTTTGGGCAGTGTCGCGTACATTGCTGCGCAGCAAACCAAAATGGATGCTGTTGCTTTCCAGCCGCAGGTTGCCGATTTTATTCGGGAAACTGTCTTCTATCGTTTTGGTGCGGGGCACCACTTCGCCGCCGAATGTCAGCAGGCTCATGTTGGGTTCGGTGTTGGCGTAAACTGTAACTGACTTAGTAAACTGGCCAGGGCGGCCATTGGGGTCGAAAGTGGCCTTTACAAAACCTTCTTTTCCGGGTTTGATTTCTTCCTTGCTCCAGTCAGGGGTGGTGCAGCCGCAGCCTGGCTGTACGCGGTCGATTTTCACTGGGGCATCACCAATGTTTTTAAAGGTATAGGTGTAAATCACGGGGCCGCCTTCCTCTTTCACTTTTCCAAAGTCATGATGAGTGGTGTTAAATTGAATTGCAGGGCCCTTTTGTGCAACGGCGGTGCTGGTGAACAGGCCGCAGACTGCAAAAAGCATCAACAGCTTTTTCAATTGTAGATGGTTGGTCATATGTTTTGCTGGTATGTTGAGATTATTTTCAGTGGCATGGCATTCAACTTTGGTGCCACCCCAGTTTTTCCGTGCCCGATGCCAGGGTATTTTGAATAATCCATTAAGACAGCATTGCCATTGTGCTGGTTGCATGGCAGGGCTGGAATTTAACAAACCTGTGCTTTGGCAGGTTAACATTGATGTTTGGTATTGAATTTGAAAACCTGTGCCAGGCAGCCACTGCTGCTTCAAACTTTAAACTCCCGCAACAAAAAATAAATCATATGAAAAAAATCTTCTTCATTCTCTTCGCCCTCACAGCTGGCAGTCTGATGTCATTCAAGGCCCCTGCGCCTACTGACGAATTGCAATGGACCAACTGGAATGAGGGATATCCTAAAGCTGTCAAAGCCAATAAAATCATCCTTATAGATGTGTACACCGACTGGTGCGGCTGGTGCAAAAAAATGGATAAGGACACCTACATGCACCCGGGCATAATCAGTCAGCTGAACAAGGACTTTGTTTCCATCAAATTCAACCCTGAGGTTACAGATGTCGAGTACGTGGTTGATGACATGAAAATGACTGGCCCGCAATTGCTCGGCCTGCTGACCAACAATCAGCGGACTGGTTACCCCACCACCATTTTCATGTACCCTCAGGAAAAGCAGGTGATGATGGAGGTTGGCTATAAAGATGCTGCCGCGTTCGAGGTAATCCTCAACAACATGGTCAGCAAACATAAAAAGAAATAATTTCAACCTGGTCTGGCGAATTGGGCTGGCTGTACTATTGGCCGGTCGAATTTTCTGACCTTTTTTCAGCCCGAGCCCTGGCCAATGCGATGGACTGCCGAACTTGGCAGCGATTTGCAGAGCTGGTGCTCGGGCTGAATCTTTTTTCTGCGCATCTAACGTTATAATCAGCCAAAAATGAGTCGAGGCCCCCATTCGTCAAAACCACGCCGAGAATTCGAAGACGTCCATGTGGTGGATGTGGCTGAGGGCGGGCTGTGCATGGGGCGCCTGCCCAGCGGCGAGGTGGTGCTGGTGCGCGGCGCAGTGCCAGGTGATGTAGTGAATGGTATAGAAGTCGGCAAGCAAAAGCGGCTGAAGGTGATGCAGCCCACCATGTTTACGTCACATTCATCCAACAGAGCCATGCCAGTGTGCCAACATTTCGGGCAATGCGGGGGATGTACTCGGCAGAATATCGCATATAGCCATCAAATGGCGCTAAAAGAAAAGAAAGTTGCTGACACACTCACCCGCCTGGGGGGGGTGGCAGGTGCCGCTTTTCTCCCTATTCTGCCATCGCCCAAGAAATTTTATTATCGCAACCGGCTTGATTACGCCTTCGGTGCTCAGCGATGGGTTCAAAAAACAGATGATCTCGATACACTCGGGCAGTTGCCAGGTGCAGGGTTTCACGTGCAGGGCCGATTCGACAAAGTCCTGCACCTGAATAGGTGCCATTTGATGGAAGAACCTGCAAACAGGCTCCGGTTATGGCTTTTCAACTGGGCCATTGAAAATGGAGTTTCGATGTGGCATGCGCGGGAGCATACCGGCATATTGCGGTCCCTGGTAATAAGGCAAACAACCCTCGGCGATTTAATGGTGCAGGTAATCTATGGCCGGCACTTCGAGGAACTGAAGGCGCTGACAGATGCCATGCTGCAGGAATTTCCAGCAATAACCAGCATGTTTACCATTCTTAACCCCAAACCCAATGACAGCATCTGGGACCTGGAGATGGATTTAGTGTTTGGAAAATCCTACATCACAGAAACGCTGAACGGAATCAACTTCCAATATGGCCCGAAATCATTTTTTCAGACAAATCCGGCTGGGGCAGCCATGCTGGTGCAGCGCGCCATAGATATTGCTGAGATCAAGGCCGATTGGAAGGTAGTCGATCTTTATTGCGGTGTCGGGGCATTTACCCTGCATGCAGCCCGGCTTGCACAATTTGCAGTAGGGGTGGAAACGGTGCCCGAAGCAGTAGAATTTGCTAACCTTAACGCCGCTGCAAACGGATATAGCAATGCCAAATTCATTGCCAGTGAAACTGACAAGGCGCTGCATGATGCCTTTCAATTGGCAGGCGATGTTAACCTGCTGATTACCGACCCACCACGGAATGGCATGGATGTTGGCACAATACAAAAAACAATGGCACTCGCCCCACCGAAAATTCTTTATGTCAGCTGCAACCCTGCCACCCAGGCAAGGGATATTGCTCTGCTGGCTGAAAAATACTCGGTGGAAGTTGCTCAGCCTGTGGATATGTTTCCCCAAACTGACCACGTTGAAAATATCGCACTGTTAAAAAGGCGCGATTATTGAACAATATGCCTTGTTTAAGCCTTTAATTTGCAACCTGAAATCTGCCCCAAACAAAAAATGAAAAACCTGAAAATATTCGCACTCGCCCTTTTGATTGGGCTTGGTGCCACTGCCTGGAAATTAGCCCCCGCCCCTCAAGCTGCCGCTGCTGAAGAAATTCAATGGCACACTTGGAATGAAGGGTATAAATTGGCCAAAGAGCAAAAGAAAATCCTGCTGGTTGATATGTACACAAGCTGGTGCAGCTGGTGCAAAAAGATGGATAAAACCACTTACAGCGACAAGGATGTTGCAGCCATGATCAACAAGTACTTCATCGCAGTAAAACTGAACCCAGAAAAAATGGCGACAGATTATGTAATGGACAGTCTGACAATGGACAACACTCAGCTGCTCAGCTTGCTCACCAATGGCCAGCTGAAAGGTTACCCATCAACTGCGTTTGTGTTTCCAGTTGAAAAAGAAATCGTGCTGGAAGCTGGTTATCTTGATGAAGACCAGTTTACCACCAAGCTTGAGCTCGCCATATCAGGCGACATGAACAAGTGCTACAATCAGGATAATTGCCTGATCATAGACTTGCGCAGGGAAAAGCAGGCAGAGTAAATGCTGCAGGTGCGCCTGCTGTAACTTCACTAAGGTCTTAACATAATCCCCAGCTGATTAAATCAGCTGGGGATTTTTATTTCAATGGTATTTGGCAAAGAGATTTCGGGCCAAATGGGCTGACAACTGCAATGCACCGTCATCAATGTTTACACTGGCCCCTTCTGCTGAAAGGGCGGCAATTGCTGTCAGCGTGTCAACATTGCCTGTCAGCTCATCGGCGGCCATGGGGCACCCGCCCAAGCCGAGCATGGCGGTATCGAACATGGTGCAGCCCGCTTGCCATGCAGCCTTTACTTTTAAGTGCGCTGTGGCGGGATTGCTGTGCAGATGTGCGCCGATTTCAGCCCCTTTCTGCTGGCTATTTATCGCCGTAAACACCTCGCCAATCAACTCGGCCGTGGCCATGCCCGTGGTATCCGCCAGCCTGAAATGCGCTATTCCTTCCGCGCTCATCCACCCCAGCTCATCACTGATCATTGAGGGGCTCCAATCATCCCCATATGGGTTTCCAAAGGCCATGCTGATATAAACCAGCATACTTTTCCCCATTTCCCTGGCAAGGCTGGCGATTTCAAGTACATCTTTCCGCGCTTGTTCCATCGATTTATTGGTGTTCCGCGCGCCAAAAGTGGGGCTGATGCTGAAAGGATAGCCCCAAAAATCAATCTCCGGATGCTGAGCAGCTGCCATGGCACCGCGCATGTTGCCAATGATTGCCAGCAGTTTGGTTGAGGTGTTTGTTAAGCTGAGCAAGCTGAGGACTTCAGCAGTATCTGCCATCTGCGGAATGGCCTTTGGCGACACAAAACTGCCAAAATCAAGAATGGAGAACCCTGCTTTGAGCAATGCGTTCAAATAATCTGCCTTTTCCTGTGCAGGTATCAGGTCCTTTATACCCTGCATTGCATCGCGGGGGCATTCTGTTATTTGAATCAACTGCTTACTATTCATTGGAGTGTAACTTTGCCTATTACCAAGACAAAATTAGAGCGGCCTGGCAATCTCAAATTAACGGGGAACAGGCTTGAGCCGCTGACCAACTCTATTCTACACGTTTTCAACATTGTCACCTTCCGCAGCCTGCTGAGCAATCAGCGGCCCAGCGAAAACTTTTTCTCATAACACCAACAGTCAAATCAGCGCATCATCCATAATGCAAGAGACACCAGGCACAACGCCACAGCCCAACGACATCAGCAGCCCCGAAAATCAGCCAGTTGATCAGCATCCGAATTCTGACTCGAAAACAACAGGCACAGATTCCGGCGGAGCTGATTCAAACATCGATTCCAGCCACTCAAGCACGCAAAGTCAGCCCATAATTGATTCTGTCCATGGCAGCATCGAGGAAGAGGAACAAAATGCTGATGAGAAATCGGGGAGCGAAACTGACCGCAACTCTGTTGATGAAGGGGCCAATGCCCCCGCAGAAGCGGAGGGCGTTGCGCTGACAGAACAGGATGAAACTGCCGCAGAGCAGGCCCCGGAAATCACGGGCGGTGCAGTGGAGACTGAGGCGGCAAGTGCTGATGAGCACACCATGGGTGCTGAAGGAGCAGCCGCAGAAGCCAATGGTGTGAGGCTGACGGAAAGGGATGAAACTGCAGCAGAGCAGGCCCCCGAAATAACTGGCGATGCCATGAAAGATGAGGGCGCAGATGCAGCGGAGGAGAAAAACCCTGAGCTGAGTGAGCCGGAAAGCGCAGAGGAGCCTATCGCCGCAGCAGAGAGCAAGGTGAAAGAGGAAACCCAGCCCAGCCCCGCGACTGCCAACCCAAAACAAAAGATGGCCAGGGAAGAGCGGCAAGCAAAGCCTGCCGCCGAGGAGGCTGAGCCGATCAATTTGGAAGGAAAAACGGCTGAACAACTATACCATTTGGTACTTGAGGCACTGCATCACCCAGAAGTGCGCGCCAATGGGGATTTGGTGAATGCGGCCAAGGACAAATACAGGGAATTGAGCAAAGCTGCCAAAGCCGAGCGTGCCCATGCTGAGAATCAATCTGCCATTACTCCGGAAAATGCTGACCAGCCAGTTGAAGGTGAGTCAGCCACAACAGAAGCCTCAACCTCAGCTTTAGAAGAAACTCAGAAAGGGGCAGAGCCAGGCGGCCCCACCCCAGAACTCGACACTCAATTTGAGCAGGCAGTGCGCGCCTTCAGGGATAAGCGTACTGCGCACTTTCATGAAATGCAGCAGCAGCGCGAAGTGAATTTCACCGTGAAAAATGCACTGCTCGACGAATTTAAACTCGCACTCGAGGAGGAACAGACCACCGTAGAAGGCATCAATGCCGTGATGCAGAAGGTGAAGCACATCCAGGAAAGGTGGCGGAGCGTTGGCGGGGTGCCGCAAGAGAAAAAAGAACTGCTGAGCAACAGATATCAGGCTTATCTGGACAGGTTTAAGGGCCTCCGCAACATGTACAGCCAGATGTTTGATGCCGACAGGCAGAAAAATCTGGAATTGCGCAATGCGGTCATCGCCAAAATCGAAGCCCTCGCCACTGCTGAAGGCACAGGCAACATTACCGCACAATTGAAGCAATATGCCGAGGATTACAAAAAGATAGGCGCGGTGCCCAGGGAAGTGAGTGAGGAGGTGCATGCCCGATTCCGTGCTGCCATGCATTTGGTCATCAGCCACCGAGATTCTATGTCGGAAGAAAATCGGCACATGGAAGAGCAGAACTACGCTGCAAAACTCGAAATCATTGCCAGGATGAAAGAAATTGCGGAGGTGAAGGACAACAATCCTAAAAACTGGAAAACGCGCAATGATGAAATCAGCAAATGGAACGATGAGTGGAAAAAAGTTGGTCGAGTCCCGCTGAGCAAACGTGATGAACTCAGGGCAATGTTTCAGGAGGTAATCAAAACGTTCAACACTGGCCGAAAGGAATTTTATAAAGATCGAAAAAAAGAGCAGGGCTCCAGTGTCAAGCAGAAAGAAGACCTGATTGCGCGCGCTGAGGAAATACTGAAAGATGAAAATGCCAGCGCCCGCAAAAAAGAAATAATGGCCCTGCAGGATGAATGGAAGCAAACTGGGCCTGTGCCCAAGGCCATCAGCCAGCAGCTCTGGGATAAATTTCACGGCATCTGCGATGCATTTTTCAATAAGCTGCATGGCGCAAAAAATGAGCGCAGCAAAGAAGAGCAAGACAATCTGAAGCAGAAAAATCAGCTTATTGCAAGGGCCGAAGCTCTGGTTGAGTCAGACCCTAACCCCGAGGACCTCGAAGTCCAGATAAAAGAAATCCAAAGCAACTGGAGAGACATTGGGTTTGTGCCATACAAAGAAAAAGAAAAGGTGAGCAAACGCTACTTTAAAGCGATGGATACCTTGACTGGGGGCCGCAGGTTTAATGAGGGTGGCGGAGCCGATGTGGACAGCGAAACCTATCAAACGCTGGTGGCAAATTGGAAAACAGACCCTACCCGCATTCAGCAGGAAGAACGCAAACTGCTCCGCGACATTCGCACCATCGAGGGTGAAATTGCAACCCTGGAAAACAACATGGAATTTTTGAGCAATTCCCGCTCAAGTGGTAACCTGAAAAAAACCCTGGAAGCACAGATTGAAAAAATGAGGGAAAGGCTGAATGGGCTCAATGGAAAAATGAAATCCCTGAAAGAAGCACGTAAGCCAGCCAAACAGCCGCAAGACTGAGCCAATCATTAGCAACAGGCCTGTGGCGCACCCAGGCTTGGCTGAAATACATTCTCTCGGCTAAAGGGCTGGATTCTGTCCATTCTCCTTATTTATTTCAACTATGCCAGGGGGTGGTGAAAGCCCATGCTCCGGAAGACTATGGAACAGACCTAAGGTGGTATCGTAAAATCGTTGAAAACAGTCTGCCTGACCATTTAAAAAGAGAGGCAAGGTCATCAGGCGCGGGAAAAAAACTCGGAACTTTACTCAGCAAATTGTCTGCGTGGGTGGAGCCAGTTACAGTGGTTGAATTAGGCACCAACCTGGGGATTGGGACAGTGTCATTGGCGATGGGGATGAAGCCTGAATCCACTCTGCTGACGTTCGACCATAATGAGCAGTTTATCAAAATAGGCAGGGGCGCAATTGCTGAACTGGTAAAACGCCGGCGGCTGCCGCAAATCCAATTGGTCGCCAGCTCCTTTGACGCCATAATTCCTGAGCGATATTTGCAAGGCCGCAAAACTGATCTGCTTTACATTGATGGTGACCACACTTATGATGGGGTGAAGAGTAACCTGGAGAAATGGCAAGCCCACCTGGCTGAAAATTCCCTTGTTATCATAGACGACATCCGCTGGAGTGCCGATATGTGGCGTGCATGGCAATGGGCACTCTGCAGCTTTCCCCATGCCCATGCCCTTGATTTGGGCAGAATTGGATTACTGCATCTTGATTCCAGCCAGCCTGTCCCGCAGCGCCTTTGTTTTCGCTGGTAGCCCCAGGTAATCGGCAGCGCCGTATCGTTTTACAAGCACAGGTTTTTTGCCTGTTTCTCCGGTCTCTGAATTTCGAATCCCCTCAGGTGTAAGGGTGTCCCATCGGACACAATTGCTGGCATGGCAAAAACTCCAGCATCCATCAAGCTGCTCGCCGATAATGCCCACGTGAGTAATGGCGGTGCCTTCTTCGGCAAAAAAAGCGAGGTCGAAAGTTTGCCATTCACCAACCACCGTTTCTCCTATTTCAGCCTGCTGCCATGCATCGCGGGGCAGATGAATGCCGAACTGCCTATAGACCACCTGAATCAAGCCGCTGCAATCTATTCCCCAGGGCATTCTTCCGCCCCATAAATATGGGGCGCCGAGATACGTCTGCAGTGTATGCCTCAGAGACTCAAGTTGCCGATGCAAGGGCGGCGGCTGCTCTGCTTGCGGCGCACCTGCTGGCAGCAATCTATACAATGCATCAGCGCGAGAGGTGACATGGCTGATGCGGCCATAATACGCTGCCAGTTCAGGCACTTCTGACACCTTCAACTGGCCATGGAGCCTCACCCAGCCTTCATAACCATCATATACATGGCTTATGCGGTGCCAAGGCTCTTGAGATTCGATGATTTGGAATAACTCATTTCGCAGCAGAGATGAAACCATTTCAGCCTTATGGCTGGGGGCGGCCCGCATGGGCAGCCAGCTCTCGGCGCAGCGAAACAATCCGGTTGTCATGCCACCAAGTGCAGGGCACGCTGGCGAGCGAGGAGCGTCTCTTTTGTTTCGCGCCTGTCAGGGTCATCAACACAGCAATCCACGGGACAAACGGCGGCGCATTGGGGCTCCTCATGAAACCCTACACACTCAGTGCATTTTCCGGGCACTATGTAATAAACTTCAGCCGAGCGCGGTGTATGCCTGGCTGCCGCATCAATGTGTTCTCCTTCAGCTGTAACAGCTTCGCCGCGCAAGGCGGTGCCATCCTCAAAGGCCCATTCGGTGCCGGGTTCATATATGGCATTGTTGGGGCACTCAGGCTCGCATGCACCGCAATTGATGCATTCATCGGTTATCATTATTGCCATGGCAATCTTTTTTTCTGGGTTCTAAAATTATAAGAGATTGGCTCTCAGCACTGGGACTGACAAACGTACAAATATCAGATTTGCCGCATCGCCTTAACAAAAGTATTTCCTGATTAGTTGACCTTTGCAGCTGATATGGAAAGCCTGACACTTGGCCAAAGAATAGCTGGCCTGGCCGCCCTGGGTACTCGACTCACTCAGCAACTCGGTTCATCAGAAATAGAACCTGTGCTCTCAAGGGCTGCGGCTGAGAACGGGTGGTTCAGCCCCGATCAGTCTCGCGCTGCCATTCAATCCCTGGCAGAGGATATGCTGAAAAGCGAAACGCTGAATGCCTGGGCTTCGCGGTATGCATTGGAGGATAAAATTGTTTCAAAGAAAATCGGGCTGGTTATGGCTGGCAATATCCCATTGGTGGGCATGCATGATTTGTTCGCGGTGCTGCTTTCAGGGCACAGGGCATTGATTGTTGCCAGCAGCAAGGACGAAGTTCTGACGGAATGGATGATCAGCCAGATTGAAATTGCCAGCCCCGGGCTGGGAAAATTCATCGAAATAGCTGAAAAACTCACCCGCGCAGATGCGGTGATTGCAACAGGCAGCAACAACACCATGAAGTACTTTCAGCAGTATTTCAGCAAAAAGCCGCACATACTGCGCGGGTCCAAGACCAGTGCGGCAGTGATCACCGGCAAAGAAACCGAAGAAGATTTCGAGGCCCTCGGCCGGGAAATTTTCAGTTTCTATGGCCTCGGTTGCCGAAACGTCAGCAAATTGTTTGTGCCTGAAGGATATGATTTTGTACCCATGCTGGATGCTTTCAGGCTGTTTGCCCCTGTGGTCGAAAACAACAAGTATTGGCATAATTACGAGTATTACAAGGCGATTTACCTGGTCAACCGGACAGTGCATCTGGACACCGGGTTTCTGCTGGTGAAGGCTGATACCGCCTCGGCATCGCCCCCTGGCAATTTATTTTATCAGACTTATGGGCCCGCGGAACCACTGGCTGAGGAATTGAGTGCAGGCAAACAATGGCAATGCATTTACAGTGCTGGCAAGGTGGACGGTGTAAAAACTCTGCCTTTTGGCGAAGGCCAGCACCCTAATCCGTGGGACTATGCCGACAATACTGACACAATCGCTTTTCTGCTGAGCCTCGGCCACTGATTTATCCACATTGGGGCGGCGGCAGGCGATTATCAGCCAACCAGACTATCTTGGGAATTATCTTTGCTATCATGTGCCGTGCCTGCTTACTGGCGGGTAATGACAAAAAAACAAAATAATGATCCTGAATCAAATTTTATTGCTGGGAATGCCTGGCGGCGGCGAGATGATTTTAATCGTGCTCGCAATCCTTCTTCTCTTCGGCGGCCGGAAAATTCCCGAGCTGATGCGCGGCCTGGGAAATGGCATTCGCGAGTTTAACGATGCCAAAGGCAAAGTGCGCGACAACATCACCGATGGCCTCAACCAGCACTCTGCCAACGAGGGCAAGACTACAAACACAACCAAACCCTGAACCCCATCAGCCCTGCCGCGCAGGGCTAAACGTTATAATCAATTCGCCCAATCCCAAAATCAGCTGAATTGCCTACGCAAAAAACTTTCTCAGCTTTTCAGCAAGCGTTAACTGCAGGCACCACCTCGGTATGCGAAGCTGTTGAGGAGTTCTTGGGGAACATCGCGGCGGGCAAAGCCCTGAATGTTTTCCTGGAGGTTTATGCTGAAGAGGCTAAAACGCGGGCGGCGGAAATAGACCAGAAATTGAAAGATGGCACTGCCGGCCCATTGGCAGGCATGGTCATCGCACTCAAGGATACCCTTTGCCACCAGGGGCACGTGGTGTCAGCGTCCAGCAAAATTCTGGATGATTTTGAAAGCCTGTTCTCTGCAACAGCAGTCGAGCGTTTGCTGGCTGCTGACGCCATAATCATCGGGCGGACCAATTGCGATGAATTTGCAATGGGGAGCAGCAATGAAAACTCAGCTTTCGGCCCCGTGCTCAATCCCCTTGATGCCACCCGGGTACCTGGGGGAAGCAGCGGAGGAAGCGCAGCCGCAGTGGCAGCCAATTTTTGCCACGCAGCATTGGGCAGCGACACTGGGGGCTCCATCAGGCAGCCTGCGAGCTTTTGCGGTGTGGTGGGCGTGAGGCCGACATATGGCAGAATTTCACGGCACGGCCTTTTAGCTTTTGCCTCTTCTTTCGACCAAATTGGCACGCTTACCCATAACATTGAGGATGCTGCTTTGCTGCTGGAAGTAATCAGCGGCGGTGATGAGTGGGACGCAACTGTCAGCCATCAGCCAGTTGATCACTATCTTGCAGAACTCCCTGACCATCAGGGCCGTAAACTGAGGATAGGGATTGTAAACGATGCCGTTGAGCATCAGGGAGTAAATCCGATTCTTCGGGATAAAATCAAGCAGCTGGCCATTGACCTCAGGCAGCAGGGGCATACCATTGGCGAAGCCAGTTTCCCTTATGTGGATTATGTTGTGCCGGCCTATTACGTTTTGGCCACGGCTGAAGCCAGCAGCAACCTGAGCCGATATGCGGGGATGACATATGGGTACCGCAGCCAGAATGCCCACAACCTGGAAACCACCATCACCCTCAGCCGCACTGAAGGTTTCGGCCCCGAGGTCAAACGGCGAATCATGTTAGGGACCTTTGTGCTCAGCGAGGGCTATTATGATGCCTATTATGAAAAGGCACAAAAGGTGCGCAGGGTGATAAGAAACCACACTGATGAGCAGTTAAGAGAATATGACATTCTGCTGCTGCCCACAAGCCCATCCACAGCTTTCCCTTTTGGAAAGAATGCCGACCCGATAAGCATGTATCTGGAGGATATTTTTACAATTCAAACGGCCCTTACCGGTCATCCATCGCTCTCAGTTCCATTTGGCACCGACGGCGATGGCTTGCCTTTCGGGCTTCAAATAATCGCCCCGAGGTTTGGCGAAAGCCTGATGCTTGGCGCGGCAAAACTTATTTCTGATTTATCTTTATCAAACCTTTAAACAGCTGAACAAAGAGTGAAAAACCTGATTCTGCTCCTTTCATTCATTGCTCTTTTCATTTTTGCCGGCCAGCCACAGGCAGCAGCCCAAGGTGAAGATAGCAATGTTTCGGACGACGAGACCAAGGACATCATTGCGGCAATGGACAGCCTGATGAACCAATGGTATGTGAAAAACAGCACACCATTGCGCACGAAAAAACAGATCAACACCTACGGCTTCGGCCCGAACGATGTGCCTGTTTATTCAGATTCAGTGTTCAATGCCCGCATCAACCGCATGGAAAGCCCATTGCCCTATGAGTACAATGAAAAAGTGCGGGGCTTTATTGACCTTTACGCCACCCGCAAACGCGAACTCAGCGGAAGAATTCTTGGCCTGATGGACTATTACTTCCCCATTATGGAAGAAATCCTCGACCGCCATGATGTGCCGATTGAACTGAAGTACCTCTCAATTGTAGAGAGTGCGCTCAATCCCCGTGCTGTGTCCCGGGTCGGGGCCACAGGCCTTTGGCAATTCATGTATCCTACTGGTAGGCTTTATGGGCTGGAAGTAAACAGCTATGTGGACGACAGAAAAGACCCATACCTGGCCACTGCCGCCGCTGCTGAATATCTGAAAGACCTTCATGGCATTTTCGGTGATTGGTTCCTGGCCATAGCCGCCTACAATTGCGGGCCTGGCAATGTTAACAAGGCAATCAGGCGCTCGGGCGGGAAACGCACGTTTTGGGAAATCTACGCCTATCTGCCTGCTGAAACGCGTGGTTATGTGCCAGCCTTTATTGCTGCCAGCTATGTTTTCAGCTATCCCCAGGAGCATAATCTTTACCCCTACTCCATCACCTTGCCCATGGCAGTTGATACCATTGTCATCGTTAAGGATCTGAGTTTTGCCCCTGTCGCCAAGGTACTGGATGTGCCAATTGAAACCATCAGAGACCTGAACCCCATCTTTAAAAAAGATTACATACCGGCACGCACCAAGCCATACGTGCTGCGCCTGCCCGCCAATAAGGCCCACATGTATTGCGAGTATCGGGACAGCATCTATGTTTGCCACAACGGGGTCAGCACGGTTACCATTCAGCCCGAGTTTACCCTGGCAACCACCACCAGCGCCAATACTCCACAGCCTAAAGTGGCTGCAACCACCCCTACCACACCCACTGGCCCCACGGGGGGAGAGAAACTGGTGTACTATACGGTGAAAAGCGGAGACAACATCAGCTACATTGCCGATTGGTTTGATGTGAGCATTTACAGTGTTAAACGCTGGAACGGCCTCAGCAGCAACACCATCATCAGCGGCGCAAAACTGAAACTGTATGTGCCAGCCGACAAGCTGACCTATTACAAAAACATCAATAACCTCAGCCTGGCGCAAAAGCAGAAGCTCAGCAACAATGGCTATACCGAGGCAAAAACCACCACCCCTGCACCCGTAAAAACCCCTGCCGCATCAAAGCCGGCCAGTGTGGTGTACTACACGGTGCAGAAAGGCGACACCCTGTGGAGCATAGCCCAAAAGTATCCAGGCGTTACGGTTGACGAAATCAAAAAAACCAATGGCTTGAATGGCAACGCCCTGCAGCCAGGCCAAAAACTGAAAATAATGAAAGGCTGAGCCCCCCCTGAAGTTAAACTTGATAATCCCTGAGTGAATGGTCTGCCGACAAATGGCGGCTTGAACTCAGGGATTTTTTTGTGTCAGCCTTTGTGCTCGCCAAAAACGCTGCGCATGGCATCTGCAATTTCACCGAGCGTACAATCGGCCTCTGCGGCCGCAATGATAGGGGGCATCAGGTTACTGCCCTCCTGCGCCGCTTTCAGCACCGCTGCAAGTGCTGCCTCTGCTGCTGATTGATTGCGGCCAGCCTTGAGTGCATTGAGTTTTTTGATCTGCATTACCCTGATGCTGTCATCAATCCTGAAACTCGGCGGCACAGCTGCACCTTCAGACTGATATTTGTTTACGCCGACAATGATTTCGGTGCCTGCTTCAGTTTCTTTCTGGTATTCATAGGCTGCCAGGGCTATTTGCTCCTGCATATATCCCTGTTCTATCGCTTGCACCGCCCCGCCCATTGCATCAATGGCGGCCATAATCTGCATGGCCTTCTGCTCAATTTGATCTGTCAGATATTCCACATAGTAACTGCCGCCGAGCGGGTCAGCAGTTTTAATCACACCGCTTTCAGCCCCGATGATTTGCTGTGTGCGCAGGGCGATGGTGGCAGCCTCAGCCGTAGGCAGGCTGAGTGCTTCATCATACCCATTAGTATGCAGGCTTTGCGTGCCGCCCAGCACCGCGGCCATAGCCTGCAGCGTAACGCGGGCAATGTTGTTGAGGGGCTGCTGTGCGGTGAGTGTGCTGCCCCCCGTCTGTGTGTGGAATCGCATCATCATCGCCTTGGGATGCGTGGCCCCAAAGCCTTTCATCATTTCAGCCCATATTTTTCGAGCCGCCCTGAATTTGGCTACCTCCTCGAAAAAATCATTATGGGCATTGAAGAAAAATGAAAGCCGCTGCCCGAATACATCGGCATCAAGGCCTGCATCAAGTGCTGCCTGCACATAGGCTTTGCCATTTGCAAGGGTGAAAGCGAGTTCCTGCGCGGCAGTACTGCCAGCCTCGCGAATATGATACCCGCTGATGGAGATGGTGTTCCACTTGGGCAGATGCTGGCTGCACCATGCAAAAATGTCGGTAATGATCCTCATGCTGGGCCGCGGCGGATAGATATAGGTGCCCCTGGCAGCATATTCTTTCAGGATGTCATTCTGCACCGTTCCAGCAATCAGTTTCAGGTCGGCTCCCTGGCGCTTGGCCAGGGCGACATAGAATGCCAGCAGGATGCTGGCAGTTGAATTGATGGTCATGCTGGTGGAGATGTCCTGCAGCTTGATGCCGTCGAAAAGTTCCTCCATGTCCCTGAGGCTGGCAATTGACACCCCAACCTTGCCAACCTCACCTTCTGCAAAGGCGTGGTCGGGGTCATAGCCGATTTGCGTCGGCAGGTCAAAAGCGACAGATAGGCCGGTGGTGCCCTGGCCCAGCAGATACCGGTATCGGGCATTGCTTTCTTCTGCAGTCGAAAAACCTGCGTATTGTCGCATGGTCCACAGCCTCTCCCGATACATCTCGGCATGGATTCCTCTTGTATAGGGGAACTCACCCGCATCGGGCAATTGATGCCCAGCAGAATTGTAAATGCGATTAACCGCTATTCCTGAACGTGTTTTGCCCTTGCTCATAGAATCTCGGTAACCTCTTTTTTAAGGTTGAGTATGGCTACTGTAGCAGGCTGAAACTGCATTTTAACAGAGAAATCGAAGATTGAGCGGCTCAGTTCCAGCCCGCTGCTGTCTGGCTGCACATGGCTTGCGCTCAGGTTAATCAGTTTGATGATTTCTTCTTTTGCATTGGTAACCATCATCCAGCAATCGTGGCTGACATAAATCTGCTGGCTGAGGTTGTGCTCATATTCAGCCCTGATTTCACCCAGCAAGGTGGTTTGCAGGTCCTGGCTGGTCATCCCCCCCCGATAAACCCTTAAAATCAGCTGATTGATGCTGATGCGCTCTAAAAAAAGGATAAGGCGCTCATATGCCTGCAGCCTGATGGGGACCGTTACCTTGTGCTGCCCGGCCATTATTTCAAATTTTCGGCGCCGGCTTTCAGCCTCGAAAAACTTTTTCATCAGATAAAATGTGGCAAACATCACCAGCAGGGCAGGTATTGTCAGCATCAGTATATCCATTATGTCATCCTGTAAACTCGATTGCATGGTTGCTTTTTCCTCTCTATCAACAAATTTTAACGCTGCCAAGTGTGCAGCCATTGCAGGTGCGAAGTTATTTTGCACAACAAATTGCGATGAAGTGGCACCAAAACATCAGCATAGCAGCCCCGGCGCTGCGGATGAATCTGCTGCGCACCAGCCTCACTGTCATCATCATCGGGCTGGGAATCATGGCCCTGGTGAGCATGCTCACCAGCGCTGACGGCATGAAAGGGGCACTCCGCAGCAGTTTTGCCAGCCTCGGCAGCGATGTGATTCTGCTGGAAAATTCCTCCCAGATGGGGAATTTCAATCAGCAGGGGGTGGTGCAGAAAAAAGATCCTGAAATCAGTTATGCTGAGGCTAAACTTTTCAAAAGCCAGTATCCTGACCCCAAAAGTGTAACGCTGCATTATCAGGCCAGTTTTATGACTGTGGTGCGATATGCCGACCAAAAAACCCCGCCCAGAATTTCAGTAATAGGCACAGATGAGAATTATCTCGCCATCAATAAAATAGCCCTGCAGCAAGGCCGGAGTTTTACAGCGGATGAAGTCAGGCGCGGGCAGGGGTCGGCGATCATCGGGGCAGGGCTCGCCAGCGATTTGTTTGGCAATGAGCAGCCCACGGGCAAAACCATCTTTGCCAACAATCAGCCTTTTACGGTGGTGGGGGTAATGGAAAAAATGGGGAATGTAATGGGCGAGAGCAAAGACAACCTGCTGATTGTGCCCCTTGAAGCTGCCCAGAAATCGTTTGGCACAGGCAGCAACAATTATAAAATATACCTGAGGCCAGCGCGCCCCGAATACGTTGATGAGATGGTGAATGAGGCCCGGGGCATTTTCAGGCCGCTGCGCGGGCTCAGGCTGGGCGACAAAGACAATTTTGCCCTGACACGCAGCGACAGCCTGGCCAGCGGAATGGAAAGCGGACTGGGCTCCATAACTGCCATTGCTTTTATCATCGGGCTGATTACCCTGGGGGGTGCCGCAGTGGGCCTGACCAACATCATGCTGGTGAGTGTGAGCGAGCGCACCCGCGAAATAGGCATCAGAAAAAGCATGGGTGCCACCAAAGTGGATATTCGCAACCAGTTTCTTTGGGAAAGCATCATCATCGGCCAGCTGGGCGGAGTGCTGGGCATTGCGGCGGGGC
>CBDTVD010000004.1:0-21975 GCA_965363965.1 uncultured bacterium | reverse complement strand
AATCGGGGAATGGATATTGACGATTTTGCACCCAACCTCAGTTTCTTTTTCAGCAACGGTGTGGATGCAGAATATGCCGTTATCGGCAGGGTAGCTCGGCGGCTTTGGAGCAAAGCCATCAAAAACCGATACGGAGGAAATACCCGCAGCCAAATGCTGAAGTATCACATCCAAACCAGCGGCCGAAGCCTGCATGCCCAGGAAATAGACTTTAACGATATACGCACCACCCTGCAGGCCCTGTATGCCATTTATGATAATTGCAACAGCCTGCACACCAATGCCTATGACGAGGCCATAACCACCCCAACTGAAGAATCGGTGCGGCGTGCCATGGCCATTCAGCTGATAATCAATCGCGAGCTTGGCCTGGCCAAAAACGAGAATCCCATGCAGGGCTCCTTTATTACAGAAGAACTCACCGACCTGGTAGAGGAGGCCGTGTATGCCGAGTTCAACCGCATCAGCGAGCGAGGCGGCGTGCTTGGTGCAATGGAAACCATGTATCAAAGAAACCTGATACAGGAAGAATCACTTTACTACGAAACACTCAAGCATACTGGTGAACTGCCCTTGATTGGCGTGAACACTTTTCTCAGCAGCAAAGGCTCACCGACTGTTCTGCCCGCAGAGGTTATCCGCAGCACAACTGAAGAAAAGGAATTTCAGATTGAGGCACTCGGAAATTTCAAAAAGCGGAATGCGGAAAAATCGGTTCGGGCGCTTGATGCACTGAAATCAGCCGCCCTGAAAAATGAAAATGTATTCGACGTGCTGATGGAGGCCGCCAAAGTGAATTCACTTGGCCAAATCAGTAATGCGCTTTACTCTGTAGGCGGGCAGTATAGGCGAAACATGTAACCGTTTCATTTTTCAGCCCGCGGCGGGGGCTATTTCCGGCCCCTGATTTTGTCCGCATAGCGGTTGAGGAAATCACCCTGTATTTCCTTGTCTTGCAGGGCCAGGCTGAGGGCCTGCGCCACTTCCTCTATTTTCTTGAACCCATCGGATAATTCCCGCTCAGCTTTGCTGAGCTTGATGCGCCGAGTAAAAAGCATGGCCTCAATTTCATCCGCCTTTGCCTTCAGCAGGTCGAGTTTGGTATATACAAACTGCAGGTCAGGCCGATTGCGATACTTGGCTATGATGAATCTGATACGGCTGACCAACTCTTCTTCCCCCAGGCCCCGAATGTCAAAATCGGTGAGGTCGAGCGTGGTTTCCTCCGCAGCTTCCTCTTTTCCTTCTTCCTCGTTGTTGTATTCTTCCATGGCCAGGGGACTGTTTTTGAACCATATTGACAACTGCCGGCCAATAGAGTTCAATCGGCGTACCTTGCCAGCTGTACCAATCCGCTGATTTCTGCGTTCTTTCCACAGCAAAGCAACCATGCCAAATTCTCCCTCGAACATTGACGGTGTCGATATAACTGCAGATTTTGCAACCTTCCGCAATCAAATAACCCATGCATACGGGGGAATCCTTTATAAGATGATTGTCCACCTGATTACCCGTGCCAGCTGGGAGAAAAAAAACAATCAGCCATACAATGCCCTCAAGGATGCTGAAAGTGCAGTCCACTTTCTGCAATACCTCAGCGGGGTGAAACTTCCTGGTCTTTTTGGTTTCATCGCCGAACTATATCTCGACCTTGATGAAAAGGACAATGCCAGTTTGTACTATAAGCATGGCCTCGGCCACCTGGATGAGTCTGACCCCGGAGCATTGGCTGATAAAGCCCTTTTTGCCCGAATCAAACAGCGCCTGGGCGCCTGACTCCCTCTCTAAATTGTCTCAGCCAGGGTATATTTTCTGCCTTTGTTCATCTCCTTCAGATAGGGCATAAGCGGCGCGAAATAGTCGAGCATGGGCTGGGCCGAAAGGTCATTCCCGATTGTTTCTTTCAGCAATTCATTGCCATCGCGGGTTGCGCCATGCTTCATCATTTCGCGCAGAAAATTGCCTACTTCCATATTGCCAAAATAATTGCACTCGCGGGGGTTTTGGTGCAGGATGTTCTTGGCAATGTAATCATGAAATTGGAACAGCAGCACAAAACTGAGTGCGTAATCATAGTATTGGGCCGCATCATCATTGATGTGCGTTTTGCTGGCAGCATCGCAGTAAATCGGTGAGGTGCGCGGCAGCGGCGGTGCAATGCCCTGATACTTTTGCACATACTGCCACCAGCGCTGGTTATACTCATCCTCAGGCAGATTTTTGGTATATAAGTCAGCCTCAAAATGGGTCATGGTTCCGCTGCTCCAGGGGATAAACACCACATAATTCAGGGCCTGTTTCAGCAGTTGCTGCATGGTGTCGGTTTGGCTGTTGGCAGGCAATAATCCGTTCTGCGCCAGGAATGGCTTCATCAGGGCAGCCAGGCCGATCTGTGTGCCAAATGCCTCATGATATGCACGGTTTGCGCCCTCCCTCAGCAGCGGCGGCACACTTTCGGTGCTGTATGTCATGTAATAATAAATGTGGCCGAGTTCATGGTTAACAGTTTCATACCAGTCGGCATTGGGTTCCACACTCATCAGGCTCCGTACGTCCTTGTCCAGGTCCATATGCCATGCTGATGCATGGTTGTTCTTTTTATAGTTTGCATTGGGGGGCAAAGGGTATAGGCTGCTCTTTTCATAAAACGATTTTGGCAGCGCATCAAACCCGATGCTTTTGTAAAATGCCTCGCCTTGCTGCATCACCCACTCTGCCGATTTTGTGGCAAGCACGCTGTCAATGTTCAGCCCTTTCACATCCACCATTGCACTCCAGTCCTGCCCCCATCTGTTGGATAGCCAGTGTGCAGGTATCATGTCAGGCACTTCTTTCACTCCATATTGCTTGGCCAGTTCATATCGGGCATAGGTATGCAATTCACGATACAGGGGCCACAGTTGCTGCATGATTTTTTCGTTGAGTTTCACCATCTCATCAGCCGACATTCCATAATCTGATACCTGGTAACTGAAAAAGTCAGGGTAGCCAAGTGACTTTACAGAGCCATTGCGCAACTGCTGCAACTTGCTCAGGCCATCTTTCAGCGTCTTGCCAACCTCCTTGCTCGATTGCCATGCAGCCAGCCGCTGGTTGAGGTTTTTGCTGCTGCTGAGGATGGAATCAATTTGGTTGGTGGTTACAGATTTCCCATCAATCTTGAAATCGTACCCGAAGAGTTGTTCAACCTGCTTGGTTTCCATGTCGGTTCGCTCATCTATCAGCGCCTTTTGACTTTGATCATTCTGGGCACCGATGTACAATATGTGGTTCAGCTGGCGCACCTGCAATTCTGTCAATTCATCAGGGTTTTCCTTTGCAAAATCGAGGTAACGCTTTGCCCTGCCGAGGTTTTCAGAACTGCCCATGTATGCTGCATACTTGGCCGATGCCACCTTGTTTCTGTATGCATTGGTGGTGTCTCCCTCTACAATGTGAGTGTTCAGCGCCCACGCTGCTTCATTCACCTCTGCACTCAGCAACTGATATTGGGCATTAAAACTGTCGAGGTAGGTTTGCACCTCAGTCCGCATCTGGCTGCTCCCCTCGTTTTTTTCAGTTGGGCTGCAGCCAAAAATGGCAAATGCTGAGAGGAGGATGAATAAATTTCGCATTAGATTAATTGGCCGCAAAGCTATGATATGCTGATGGTTGACCCTCCCGCTTTTTGGGATACCTTGCGCCGCAGCTGCAACGGTTTCGATAACGTCGTTGCCCTTTCATCCAATGGATACCACGGCAGATTTCCCCATCCCCTTCACCAGCAGTTTTCGCAGTTTGAGTGGCTTATAGGGGCATCTAACAGCCGCGCAATTTCTTCCCTTGATGAATTGAAACACTCAGCCGATGCGTGGAAACTGGGCCTCATCACTTACGATGAAAGCCGGCATGTTCTGCTCAATGGCCAACCCCCCGCCACTTTCGGGCGTTTTTTTATTCCCGACCAATTGACTGTCAGCCAACAGCCTTCTGACGCTTTCGTCCCAAAGCCATTCCTGCCAAAATCTGAAAACATCGCGCTGAGGCAGCAGGAAAGTGAGGAGGATTACATCTTGAAAATACAAAAAATTCAGCAACACATTCGGCAAGGGGATATTTATGAAATCAACTATTGCATGGCGTTCCATGCAGAAGCTGAAATTGATCCTGTCGAAGTGTTTGGCAAACTGAGCGAAATTTCCCCAAACCCCTTTTCAGCCTTTGTAAAATTCGGGCATCAGTACATGATGTGCAGCAGCATGGAGCGCTTTATGCAGCACCGCGCCGGCCGATTGATTACTCAGCCTATTAAAGGAACCGCCAGTGTAAATCAGGGCAGCCTGATGGCCGACAATCACAAGGAACGTGCTGAAAACATCATGGCTGTTGATGTTGCCCGAAATGATTTGGCCCTTAACTGCCATCCGGGAACAGTCCGCACAATCGAGCTTGCCCAGCCACACCCCTATGGCCACGTCAGCCAATTGGTTTCGACAGTTTCAGGCCAGTTGCGGCAGGAAATTCATCCGCTTGATGCGATGGTCAGCGCCCTGCCTATGGCCAGCATGACCGGGGCCCCAAAGCGCCGAGCAGCCGAATTAATTCATGAATTTGAAACAGAAACTCGCGGTGAGTATTCAGGCACAATCGGATATATAGACCCTGAAGGAAATTTCGATTTTAACGTAATCATCCGCACATTGCGATACAATGAACTCACCGCTCAAATCACTGCCAATGTGGGGGCAGCCATTACCCTCAAAAGCGACCCTGCTGCCGAATATCAGGAGTGCCTGCTGAAACTCGCTGGCCTCCAGCGGGCACTCAATCCCCAGTTTTAGCCGCCGGTTTCAGTACATAAACCTCTTCGTTGGGTTTATGCATCAGATACTTTTCGCGCGCAAATTTTTCAAGTGCAGCATTGCTGCTGGAGAGTTCTTCATATTGCCGCACCAGTTCCTCTGTCTGCTGGGTATAATAGACTTCTTGCTTTTTGAGCGCGCGGAGTTCTGCATTATCCCGCAGCCTGGCAGAAATGCTGTACCGGTCGAGGAACCCGACCCATATCAGCAGCACACCTGTAACCAGAAGATACCTGTACCGGTATAGCCAGGCTACAACAAGCCTGAAGAAATTTGGTGCAGCTGATTCTTTATCTATTTCCATCACTCAGCCGAAGGTCAGGCCTGGAGTTTTGCGCGCCAAAGTTTCCCAGCATATTGTGCAGAACTTCCAAGCAGTTCTTCAATCCGCAGCAGTTGGTTATATTTCGCCACCCTGTCTGTCCGGCTCACAGAGCCCGTTTTGATCTGGCCGCTGCCCATGGCCACGGCCAAGTCAGCGATAAAAGTATCCTCAGTTTCTCCGCTCCGGTGGCTGATGATGCTTGTAAATCCATTGCGGTGCGCCAGCTGCACGGCTTCAATGGTTTCGGTTACAGTCCCAATCTGGTTGAGTTTTATCAGGATGCTGTTGGCTGCTTTTTGATCAATGCCCATCTGCAGCCGAGCTGTATTGGTTACAAAAAGGTCGTCACCTACAATCTGCACCCTGTCGCCGATGGCTGCTGTCAGTTCTGCCCACGCTGCCCAGTCATCTTCAGCAAGCGGGTCTTCCAGGCTGAGTATGGGGTAATCGTCTGCCCATTTGGTCCAGTATTCCACCATCGCGCCAGGCTCCAGCATGCGTTTGTCGCTTTTATAAAACAGATATCTTCCCTTACCTTCAAGCATTTCGGTGGCAGCGGCATCCATGGCGATGAAAATGTCCTTGCCAGCCGAGTATCCTGCCTTTTCAATGGCATTCAGCACCGTTTCTATGGCTTCGGTATTGCTCGACATGTTGGGGGCAAAGCCGCCTTCATCACCTACATTGGTGCTCAGCCCTTTGCTCCTCAGCACCTTTTTCAGCATCATAAACACCTCTGTGCCCATTTGCAGGGCATGGCTGAAACTTTCAGCCCCAATAGGCATGATCATGAATTCCTGAAAATCAATGCTGTTGTCAGCGTGCTTTCCTCCATTCAAGATATTCATCAGGGGCACAGGCATCAGGTTGGCACCTGCACCGCCCAGATAGCGGAAAAGCGGCATCCCAGCCTCTGATGCGGCTGCCCGTGCTACCGCCATCGAAACAGCCAGAATGGCGTTTGCCCCCATTTTCGATTTGTCGGCGGTGCCGTCCAGCGCAATCATGGCCCTGTCAATTGCGCCCTGGTCATGCACCGGAATTTCTTCTATTTCATCAATGATATGCTCATGTACATTGGCAACTGCCTGCAGAACACCCATCCCATTGTACATGTCGTCATCCTCATCGCGCAGCTCTGTGGCTTCATGCACACCTGTGCTGGCCCCGCTGGGGACTGATGCACGCCCCAGGGCGCCATCTTCTGTCAGCACATCAACTTCTACGGTGGGGTTGCCGCGAGAATCGAGAATCTGGCGGGAATGGATTAGGGCGATTGCGCTCATGCTCTATGTATTAGCTTTTGAAATTCGTCGAATAGATAATTGGCATCGTTGGGCCCAGGTGCCGCCTCTGGGTGATATTGAACACTGAAAACGGGGAGGTGCCTGTGCCGAATCCCTTCCACAGTGTCGTCATTCAGGTTAACGTGGGTAACCTCAATATCGGGATGCGCCCATGCCTCAGCTCCTGATACGCCGAAGCCATGATTCTGTGAGGTAATTTCACTCAGGCCTGTGATCAGGTTACGCACTGGGTGGTTCAGCCCCCGGTGACCAATATGCATTTTATAAGTAGGCAAGCTGAGTGCCTGGCACAGAATCTGGTGCCCGAGGCAAATGCCGAAAACGGGTTGGCCGCTGTTCATCATCCCGCGCGCCGTCTGCGTGGCATAGCCGGTTGCAGCAGGGTCTCCAGGGCCATTGCTGATAAAGTATCCGTCAGGATTCCACTCAGCCATTTCCTCAAAACTGGTACGGGCAGGATACACCTTGACTGACAGACCCCTGCCAGTTAAATTGTCAATGATGTTTTGCTTGATGCCCAAATCAAGAATCGCTACACGTTTGCCCGCTTCATCATTGCCAGCCGTGTATGCCGATTTTGTACTGACATCTGAGGAAAGCTCCAGGCCGTCCATCGGGGGAGTGGAATTGAGCCGGTGCAGCAGTTCATCTCGGCTGAATCCCTCACTGCTGATGATGGCATTCATGGCGCCGCGCATGCGAATGTGAGCGACAAGTGCGCGAGTATCGATATCGCTTATGGCTACTACATTCTGAGCGTCAAACCAATCCTGAAGAGAACTTGAGGCCATGGGCCGGCTGAACTGGCTATTGAAATGCTTGCATACCAGCCCTGCAATTTTCACTGTGCTGCTCTGGCTTTCCTGCTCCCTTATGCCATAGTTGCCTATGTGGACATTGGTGGCTATAAGGATCTGCCCATAATAGGATGGGTCAGTAAAAACTTCCTGGTAGCCCGTCATGCCTGTATTAAAGCAGAGTTCACCAGTTGCTGTCCCTATTTTTCCGCCCGCTTTCCCGGTGAAAGTGGTGCCGTCCGCCAGGATCAGCGTTGCTGGGCGTTCCATCAGGCCATTCATTTTGTGCAGGGCAAAGGTACGCCGATGCACAAACAAAAGGCCCCGTCAGCAATGCTGAGGGGGCCTATTATCTTAAAAACAGAGTTAATGAAAACTCAGCTTAATCGGTGATTTTGCCGAGGTTGTACTTCTCGGTTTTGGTCAGGTTCTGCTTGTCATCAAAGTATTTCCACTCCCCATGCTTCTGATTGTCCTTGAAGGCACCGCTTATTTTCAGCTTGCCATTCTCGTAGTACTCGAAGTACGGGCCATGTTTCACCTGCTCTGTCTGACCCTTGCCAGGGTTCGATGGATCGAAATTATAGACTGATTTATAGGTGAATACTTCTTTGGGTTTGGTTTTGGCCGCATCGTAGTAAGTTTTTCCGTCCCCCTGCGCATGTGCGACCATAAAGCTGCCGAGGAAGAGTATTGCGGTTATGATTAGGCTTTTCATTTTATTTTTATTGTTGTGTTGCTTTACCCTATTTCAAATCTCACGCCACGTGCAAGCGCGGCCCAAGAATGCCGGTGCCAAAGTTAGCACAATGATATAGCAATTGCAAGCCCCAATTGGTTCAGCCTACCAGGCTCCAGTCTATGTGTCCGCCAAGTGTGCGGTTCAGGTAATTGCCAAGTGCCCTATGCTCTGGCAACTCCAGGGCAAAATCTTTCTGCATCAATTCCTCAGCAGCTTTGCGGGCCTCAGTCAATATTGGCTGATCCAATATCAGGTCGGCAATCTTCATGGTGAGCTCTCCGCTTTGCCTTGTGCCCATCATGTCGCCTGGCCCGCGCAGTTGCAGGTCGGTCTCGGCTATCTTAAAACCATCATTGCTGCGCACCAGCGCTCCTATTCTTTCGCGGGCATCGCCCGATATGGCATCCTTGGTAACAAGCAGGCAATAGGACTGATGGGTTCCCCGCCCTACCCTGCCCCGCAGCTGATGCAGTTGGCTCAGCCCGAAGCGTTCAGCATTCATTATCACCATTATGGTTGCATTCGGCACATCCACCCCAACTTCTATAACCGTGGTTGAGACAAGCAGGTCGGTCTGATGACTTTTAAATCGCTGCATTTCCGCTTCCTTTTCCTCACCCTTCATTCTGCCGTGCAAAATCCCCATCCTATATTGCGGCGGCGGAAAAACACGGGCCAATTCATCGCTGCCTGTAGTCAAATCTTGCAGGGTGGCCTCTGCGCTTTCTTCAATCAGGGGATAAACCACGTAAATCTGCCTGCCCGCATCCATTTCTTTTTTCATAAACGCATACAGCCTGTCACGATGCTCTATAGGGACGTGCCTGGTAATGATGGGTACCCTCCCAGGCGGCATCTCATCGATCACTGAAATTTCAAGGTCTCCATAGGCCGTCATGGCGAGAGTCCGAGGGATGGGGGTTGCCGTCATAATCAGCACATGCGGCGGACTGTCGGCACGGTGCCACATCCTGGCGCGCTGCGCCACCCCGAAACGGTGCTGCTCATCTATCACCACAAGCCCGAGCCGTGGCAATTGCACCCAATTCTCCAGCAAAGCATGTGTGCCGACCAGGATTTGCAAGCCATCACTAAATTCAGCATCCAGGCTTTTTCGGGCGCGCTTGCCAGTCGAGCCTGTCAGCAGCCGCACCTTGATACCCATAGGCTGGGTCATCTTCACCAAATTCTGATAATGCTGCTGGGCCAGTATTTCGGTAGGGGCCAGCATGCACGCCTGGTACCCATTGTCCAGGGCCATCAGCATGGCCATAAATGCAACAATTGTTTTTCCGCTGCCGACATCACCCTGCACCAGCCGACTCATCTGGTGCCCGCCCTTTACATCAGCCCTTATTTCGCGCAGCACCCGTTTCTGCGCTTCAGTCAGTTGAAAATTCAGATGCTCATGATAAAAAGCCTTGAATAGCGGGCCTATCTCCGATAGGTTCAGACCATTGACAATCACCCTGCGCTCCATTTTCGCCCTCACCAGCCGTGCTTGCATCAAAAAAAGCTCCTCGAATTTCAGCCGCCGCTGGGCGCCCTGCAAATGGGCTGAATCAAGTGGAAAATGGATGTTCTGCAAGGCTGCGTATCGGCCCATCAGCCTGTATCTGGCAAGCAATGCAGGCGGCAGAATCTCATGGATTTCAGATTTCACCTCGCGGAGAATTGCCCCTACTGCTTTGGCCAGCACTTTTCCATTCACGCCGCGTTGCTTCAGCGGTTCAGTAAGGCTATAAACGGGTTGAATGCCCTGGCCGTCACCCGGCTGCTCACCCATTGTCAGCGGTTCAATTTCTGGATGAGAGATGGTAAAGCGATTATTGAAAACACTCGGTTTTCCAAACACCATCAGCCTGGCAGAAGGGTATATCACATCCCTTATCCACTTCAGGCCCCTGAACCAAATCAATTCGATTGACCCGCTACCATCATTCAGCATGGCAGTGATGCGGTTCGCTTTGCCTGTGCCCGCCTCCGTAACATCTGTAATGGTGCCTGCCAGCAATACGTGCAGGTTTGCTGATTGCCCGATCTCGCTGATTTTAGTTACGCTGCTTTTATCCAGGTATCGCAGCGGAAAATGAAAAAGCAGGTCCTCAGCAGTCCGGATATTTAGTTCGGTTTGCAGCAATTTGGCTCTGGCTTCGCCGATGCCCTTTACGGTCGTCAGGGTGTTGCCCAGCCTTCCTGCTTCTCCCACAGCATTCATCCCGCGGCCCTCATAAATTTTATTGCCAGCGAAGGCTCCGCAGCAATGTGTCTATGTCTGCTTTGATAAATTTTACAATGGGCCGGAGCGAGTCTCGGTTTGGCCTGCTTTCAAAATATAAGGCCCCGCGCAGATAATGCTCAGCACTGTCGGTTGCAAAAAACTGCACTTCGCTGGCAGTGTTTCCTTCAATGTCATAAAATATCCCAGAAACGCCAGGCGAGGCTTTAAAGAAGCTGTCAACAATGTCGTCAGCTTTTACGGCGTGTTTATAGGCGAAGGTTCTGGCATCCTCTGTCATCCGATAAAAGCCGCTGTCGGTGTCAATTTTTCGGTAACTCAAGTGGATTCTTGCGTTCAGGTCAGTGTAATCCAGGTTCATCCAGCATTCTCCCGCTGGCTGGTCAGGGTCTGCCACCACCCTCGCATTTGAGGACTGACGAAATTTAAATCCGCAAAATGGGCCTGAGGGGGTTGAATTTTCATATCGGGGGGTCGGCAGCGCCACCCTCGGATATTCTTTGGGCTTGGGGTAATAATCCCGCTCACATGCAGCCGTGGCCAGCACAATGCAGAGTGCCATTAATAATCGATTTTTATTTTGCTTCATCCTCACCCAAGCAGCGCATCATAGAGCAATTTACATGCTGCCGCCAGTATCACTATTCCGGTTACAAAGTTCAGCCAGCGCATAAACCTCACGGTAATCAGGTGCTTGATTTTTCCAGCACCCCACGCTTTTGTCAGGTCTGCCGAAAACACAACTCCTATTGCACCAATGCCGAAAAGAAAAACATGCATGGCCTGGTTTTCAAATTGAGCGGTAACAGCTGAAGCCACGGTTGCCCAGTAAAAGACTACCGCAGGGTTAATGGCATTGAAAATAAAGCCCTTGCTAAGGCTCCTCAGCAAGCCGCGTTTTTTCACCATGCTGTGCATGTCCACAGGTTTTGCCTTTTTCAGCAGCAGCTGTATTCCCATCAGTGCCAGCACGCATCCGCCAACCAAGCCCATGAATTTATAAATAAAGGCATCGTCTGCCACCTGGCTCAGCCCGGCATATGCCAGCAGAAAATAAGCAGCATCGCACAGGGCTATGCCCAATGCAAATGCTGCAGCAGTGCGATATCCCCGCTCTATGCTGGTCTGTATCAAACCGAAAAACACCGGGCCTGGTATCAGGCTCAAAATCAGGCCAGCCGCCATGCCGCTCAGCAGTGCCTGGAGTGCAATCATTTATTCGCGGCTTTCCAATCCTTTACATGCAGCTGCCAGCGCTGCTTAAGCCCCGCTTTAACAACTCGGGGAAATTTTGCCTGGGCACCTTCTTTTCCTTCGCTTCGCAAAAAATCCAGAAAGACAGAGTTGGGCAATGCTTCGACGGTGAGGTTCTTCAGTGCATGCATCCGCTCCACTTTATAATCGTCATTTAGTTCTGAAAGCCGAGCATCCAGCCTGTTTTGCAGGGCTGTTAAATCAAGCTCTTTGTCTGCCGATATATACCAGTGGTGCCCGAACACTCCATTTTCTTCCTCGCCTGCAACCGTAAACTCTTTCAGGTCTATGTCCATGTCCCCGCTCAGCAACTCGATAGCCTTGTTCATGTTGTCCACGGAAAGGTGTTCCCCGCAAAGGCTCAAAAAGTGCTTTGTTCTTCCAGTGATGATGATTTCACACCGCTCAAGGTCAGTAAACCGCACCACATCCCCAATTGCATAGCGCCATGCACCTGCACAACTGGATAAAAGCAGGGCATAATCCAATCCAGTTTTCACCTCATCTATCAAATAGGTTTCCGCGGTTTCTTTTATATTGCCATCGCCATCAAAATTCCTGTCATTAAAGGGCACAAACTCATAAAATATGCCATTGCGCAAATGCATTTTCATGCCTTCAGCTTCGGGCCTGTCCTGGTAGGCAATAAAGCCTTCACTGGCCAAATAGGTCTCCAGATAAATCAGTGGCTTTGCCAGCAGTTTCTCAAAACTGTTCCGGTAAGGCTCAAAGGCTACGCCGCCATGGGTAAACACCTGGAGGTTGGGCCAGACATCGTGAATTGTCTTTACATTATAGTGGGCAATGATGCGTTCCATCAGCAGCTGGAACCAGCTCGGCACACCAACAATTGCCCCCACATCCCACCGATGGGCCTGCGTGGTAATCAAATCGAGTTTATCCTGCCAGTTCTTGGTTCGCGATATTCCTTTGCCCGGTTTATAGAATGGCTGAAACCACATGGGCAGGTTGCCGGTGGTGATGCCGCTTAAATCGCCAGCATAGTGAATGCCATTGTATTCCAGGTTAGTGCTGCCGCCCAGCATCATGATGTCCTTTTCAAAAAAACTCTGCGGCAGCTTGCAGTTGGCCAGGCTCATTATCTGCCTGATACTCCCCTTCTGAATTGCTTTCAGCATGGACCGCGTTACAGGAATATATTTGGATGACCCAGATGAAGTACCAGAACTGAGGGCAAAATAATCAACTCTGCCGGGCCAAGCTACACTTCGCTCGCCCTGCAGTGTCTGGTTCCACCATTTCTGCATGGTTTCATATGTATGCATGGGGACAGCCGTTTTAAACGCCCGCACCTGGCTGTGAGATGCCAGTATGCCCGCAAAATGATACTCCTGGCCAAAATCTGTCAGTTGCGCTTTTCGCAGCAGTTTGGTCAGCACCCTGCGCTGGGCCGGCCCGGGCGGCAGCCGAGAAATGGGGGGCAGCTTACTGGTAATGTTGAGCCCATTTTTCAGCACTATCCCTATCGAAGCCATAGTCTTTTATTATGCCAATACCGCAAAATTGGCAGGATGCAAATATTCAAAATTAGTTTTTGGTTGATTGGTATTGGCGGGCAAATTAACGCCACCCCGAGCCATTGGCGGCCACAGCACCTTTTATCGCGCCTTTTTTTGCCCCAATATTCAACCGCAAACTGATTATTGTGTTTACCAACCAGCGGGCAGTTTTATCGGCCTTATCATTGCAACTTATTCTCCCCAGCCAAAAGTGAAGATATCTAACGAAATGCGCGTCGGCATCCTGGCAACATTTGCCCTGGTGGTGCTTGTGCTTGGATTTAATTTTTTAAAAGGAAATTCTCTCTTCACCAAAAATATCAGCCTGCATTCCAAATACCCGAACAGCGATGGACTCAGCCCCACCAACCCGGTCATTCAATATGGACTCAAGGTGGGCCAGGTGGATAAAATTTCCCTCATCAATGAGGAGGAAAACAAAATCCTCGTCGAGTACCATATTTATCCCAATGTCATTCTTCCGGCAAACAGCATAGCCAAAATCATCAGCAGCGATCTGCTGGGCAGCAAAGCCATCGAACTGGTTACAGGCGATTCAGCCGTGCTCGTTGTCAGCGGGCAGGAACTTAAAGGTGAAGTAGAGGCCAGTTTCACCGAAAACATCGCCAAGGTGATGGCACCCGTTCAGAAAAAAGTCGAAGGGCTGATTACCAGTGTCGACACAGTGGTAACTGCCCTCAATGAAGTGTTTAACGAGGATACCCGGAAAGATCTCACCACCAGCATCAGGAGCGTGCGCAACAGTCTGCAGCAGATTGAGGCCACTACCACTACCCTGAATGGCTTTGTAACGGGAGAAACTGGCAGGGTGCGCAGCATCCTCAACAATTTCGAGCAGATCAGCACCAACCTGCGCGAGAATAACAAAACCATTACGGCCATCCTGAACAATGTGCAGGGAATCACCGATAGCCTCAGGGCCGGCAACCTTAAGCAAACACTCGCTGAGGCCAACTCAGCTGTCAAGGACATGGCTGCCATTATCGAGAAAATCAATGCAGGCCAGGGCAGCCTCGGCCAGTTGCTCAATGACGATGCCCTCTTCAAAAATCTCGACAACGCCACCAAGCGGCTCGATTATTTGATTGCCGACATCAAGGCCAACCCCGACAGGTACCTCAATTTCTCAGTCATCAATCTCAATCGAAAGAAAAACTCATCGGTTGAGCCTGATTCGCTTCAGTAATTCCTGATTTTTTTAAACTGGTTACCTGCATGCCCCATAGTTTTGCAGGCAAGGCAAGGGCCCTGTGCCCTTGTGCCAAATAAAAATGGCCCTGCTGACCCAATTTTTCGATACGCCCTTTGTGGCAATCCTCCTGGATATTAATCTCGGCAAGGCATTTATTGGCCTAAGCGGAAAATTGCAGCGCTGGATAGACCACATGGTGCTGCTGCTGCCCAATATCCTGCTGGCAGCCTTGTTTATGATCGGCTTTTGGCTGCTTGCCAAGGGAATCAGAACCCTGGTGCGTCGAGTGATGCGCCGGTTCAGCAGCAATGGCAATATCATTGGCCTTACTGCTGGCGGACTATATGTGGTTACCCTGATCATTGGCATATTCGTCGCGCTCAGCATCCTTAAACTCGATCAGGCCCTCACCAGCCTGCTGGCCGGTGCCGGAATCATTGGCATTGCCCTCAGCTTTGCTTTTCAGGATATAGCAGCCAACTTTATGTCAGGAATCCTGATTGCCATGCGCAGGCCTTACACCATCGGTGACCTGGTGGAAACCAATACCCACTTCGGAAGAGTCGAGCGCATCACGCTCCAAAATACCCAGCTCCTCACCATGCAAGGCCAGCTGGTGGTGCTCCCCAACCGCGGCATCATCCAGAACCCCCTGCTGAATTTCAGCTACACCGGAGAACGCAGAGTGGACATGGATTACAGAGTGCTGATAAATGCTGACCTTGTTAAGGTGGAAAGCATCATCCAAGGTGCCATTGTCAATATCCCTTTTTTCAATAGGCAAAAACCTGTCGAGGTTTATTTCAGGGATTTTGGTGAGTCTGCCATCGTCGTGCTCATTCGTTTCTGGATAACTGTTGTCGCCGAAAAAGACTTTCTGAATGCCAAAAGCCAGGCAATGAAAAACGTGCAGGCAAGCCTCGCAGCCGCTGGCATGCAGGTTCCCTTCCCAGTGCAAAACATTCACTTGGTGCAGCCCCCGCCAACTGATGGCACAGTTGGGTTAAAGTGAATCCGTATTTGGAGGAAGACCATCATCCGGTTCCCGCTTCCCCCTGTCATCAGGGCAATTTTGATGACCATAAGGGCAATTGATGCATCCCTGCCCGCAGCAATACCCCCGCTTCAGATGATACAATGCGGTAAAAACCAGCATCCCCTCAGCATTGATGATATAATCAATGCCTTCTTCAGGCTTGCTGGGTTTCCCTGGCATTCAGTTCAGCTTCAACTTGCTGCTTTTGGTAAAGGCTGGCATAGTATCCCCCTGTGCCAATCAATTGTTCGTGCGTGCCGCTTTCCTCCACCCGGCCCCCATCCAGCACAATAATATTGTCAGCCTGACAAACGGCTGAAACCCTGTGGCTGATGATGATAGTAGTCCGCCCCGCCATCACCTTTTTCAGCTGGCTGAGGATTGCTGCCTCAGTTTTGGCATCCAGTGCACTGAAGCAGTCATCCAGTATCAGGATTTTTGGGTTGCTCAGCAGCGCCCGGGCAATGCTGACTCGCTGCTTTTGCCCGCCGCTGAGGGTTATGCCGCGCTCACCCAGCATGGTCTCGAAACCTTTGGGGAAATCATGGATGTCCTTCAGCACATCCGCGTTTCGCGCTGCCTCCTCAATTTCCTCGTCAGTCTTTCCGCCGTGTATTGACCCGAACAGCATGTTGTCTCTGATAGACTCGCTGAACAGAAAATCATCCTGAAAAGTATAGCCTATCTGCTCCCGAAGGTGGGCAGTGTTATACTCTTTCAGGTCTATATCATCAATCAGAATTCTGCCTGCGGTGGGGTCATAAAACCTGTCGAGTAAATTGACAATGGTTGATTTCCCGCTGCCCGTTTTGCCAATGATCCCCAGCGATCCGCCAGCCGCAATCTCAAAGCTCAGTCCGTTTAGAGCTGTCAGGCCTGTATCAGGATAAGTGAAAACTATCTCGTCAAATTGCACCTTGCCGTCAATTCTGCGGTGAATGCCGGTATGCAGGTCCACTTCAGGTTCCGTGTTCAGCACATGGTCAATTCTTTTCTGGCTGGCAGCTGCACGCTGTGCCAGCGATGTAATCCAGCCGATGGATGCCACAGGCCAGCTCAGCATGCCCACATATATAAAAAACTCGACTATGGTGCCAGGCGTCAGCCTTCCGCTGATTACTCCCTGGCCGCCTATGTATAAAGTCAGCAGGGTACTCAGCCCAATCAGCAGCACAATAAGCGGAAAAAAGAAGGCATCGGTTTTCACCAGGCTCATGCTATTTTTCTTATATGTCTGTGCTTCGTCTGCAAAATGGCTGATGACATGCGGAATGGCAGGAAAGGATTTCAAAATCCTGATGCCTGAAAAACTTTCCTGGGCTATTGTAGTCAGTTTGCTCAGCTGCTCTTGTATTGCCGTGCTTTTTCTGTGAACGATGGAATTGACAACATAAATGCTGACAGCCAGGATGGGCAGCGGCAGCAGAATAAAAATGCTCATGGTCAAGTCAACACTCACCATAATCCCCACCACCAGAATCAGCAGGCTGGCGATGTTAATGCTGTAGAGCAGCACAGGCCCCAGGTACATCCTCACCCTCGATATGTCTTCACTCATCCTCGCCATCAAGTCACCAGTGTTGTTCCGCCGATAAAAAGCGAGACTCTGCTTTTGCAAGTGGCTGTAAACATTGTTCTTCAGGTCATATTCAATGTGCCGGCTCATGGTGATGATTTGGTTGCGCATAAAATACATGAAAATCCCCCGCAGAACTGCCATGCCAATTATCAGCCCGGCAAATTGCAGCAGCACCGGCCCAAGATTGATTTGAGGAGCCGAGCTGACACTGTTGAGCTGATTGAGCGATTTATCTATCGCCTGCCGCACTATTTGGGCAGGATACACAGCAAACAAGTTGCTGATGACCACAAAAACCGACCCCAAAATCATCATCCTTCGATACCGATAGATATATGGATTGAGGGATTTGAGCGGGGCCAGTGTTTTAAAATTCATGCTTCGGTGCCAGTTGGTAAAATTAAAGCGACACACTGCCAATCAGCATTCAATGCCATTTGCCGACGTTTGGAATGGCGGATGGTTTCAGGGCGGGTTGGCGGGGTAACTTTGCGGCATGGCCCGACAGGGGCCGATTCAAAGGCTTTGACATCTTCATCAGATATCTCCGTTTTAAGAACGCCGAAGGCAGAAACACAGCACCAGGCTGAACTGTTCCCCCGCCTGACCGAGCACGATTACGAGCAAATTGTTTTTTGCCAGGACAAACATACAGGGCTCAAGGCCATTATTGCCATCCATAACACCACCCTGGGCCCTGGCCTGGGGGGGACGCGGATGTACAATTATCAATCTGAGGCCGAAGCTATTGTTGACGTTCTGCGCCTCAGCAGAGGAATGACCTACAAAGCATCCATCAGCGGGCTGAACCTTGGCGGTGCAAAGGCAGTCATCATTGGCGACCCCAATACGCAGAAAAGCGAGGCCCTGATGCGGAGGTTCGGCAAATTCGTTGATAACCTCGGCGGCAAATACATCACCGCTGAAGACATTGGCACCACCACCAAGGACATGGAATATGTATCCATGGAAACCGAAAGTGTGGCCGGCCTTCCCGAAATTCAGGGCGGCGGCGGCGATCCTTCACCTGTTACCGCCTATGGCGTTTACCTCGGAATGAAAGCCTGTGCCAAAAATGTCTGGGGCACCGACAGCCTCGAGGGCCGCAAAGTCCTTGTCGAGGGCGTCGGAAAAGTAGGGACCTATCTTGTCGAACTGCTTTATAAAGAGCGGGCCGAAATATTGGTGGCAGATGTTAACCAGGGCGCACTCAAACATGTCGCCGATACTTTCAGCGCAACAATTGTCCCCCTTGATGGCCGGTGGAATCTGGACATGGATATATACAGCCCCTGCGCACTTGGTGCAACACTCAATGATGAAAGCATTGCAGCACTAAATTGTGCAATAGTTGCCGGTGCAGCCAACAATCAGCTCAAGGATGAGCATGTCCACGGCCAGGCGCTCCTTGAAAAAGGAATTCTTTATGGCCCTGATTTTTTGATTAATGCCGGCGGCCTCATCAACGTTTACACTGAAATCCACGGTTACAATCGCGATATCGCTATGGCCCGGACAGAGAATATATATGATGTTACACTCCAGCTGATTCAAAAAGCTCGGCAGGAAAACATCTCCACCCATGTTGCAGCTAACCTGCTGGCGGAAGCCCGAATCAACGATATTGGCCACATCCATCGCACCATCTGACACGGTTGCCACTGCCCGAAAATTGCGGGCAAATGCCCTGAATGCTTAGCCGAAGACACATTCGCGTCAAGGTGATGCAAGCCTTGTATGCCGTTGAAACCGGTGCTGCTGCAGATGCAAGTGCCGAGCGGGCTGTATCAGCCGTGCGAAAAAGTGCTGACCGATTTTTGGACATGTACTACTATATGCTCCAATTTCTGGCCGAGTTCAGGCACCTGCTGCTGCAGGCTGAAGATGATGCCCAGCAGAGGTATATCGTGAACAAAGGTGACCTGGATGCAATGCGCATGGCATCGCAAAATCCTGTCATCAAAGCCATTTCTGAAAGTGAGGAATTGGCAGCAATACTGAAAAAACGATCCATTGCCTGGAGCATGGACCCTGACACCATGCGCCGAGTGCTGAACGACTTGAGGAAAACCCCCGTTTGGAGTGATTATGTTGCCCTGAGCGCAATGGGTGCCGCCCCTACAACTCACCTTCCGCTTGCTCTGATTCGAGACTATGCCCTCGAGCATCCCTCTGTTACCCAGGCTTTAGAAGAAAATTTCATCAATTGGCACGATGACAAAAAAATTGTCGGCCAAATGGTGGTTAAATCCATCCAGAACATGGGCAATGGCGAATCACTTGTGCCGCAACTGGAAAGGTTCGGCCAGCCAGACCCTGCCACTTTCACCTTTGCTGAAGACCTGATAAGGGTTTACCTGATGCACAAGGAAGAATTGGACGGAATTGTCAAGGCACGAATCACCAAGTGGGACCCAAGCCTGGTGGCTGTGGTTGACCTATGCATTCTGAAGATGGCCTCGGCTGAATTTTTGTATTTTCTGTCCATTCCCAGTACAGTCACCATCAATGAGTATATCGAGATGGCCAAGGCATACAGTGCACCCAACAGCCGAAAATTCGTCAACGGAGTGCTGGATGTAATCTGGAAACAAATCAAAGAAGAAGGAAAAATAGCAAAAGCATGAAAACAATCTTCCGACTGCTGGCAATTGCTGGCATTTTCAGCCTTTCACTCACATCCTGCGACGATGCACCAAACTCTGCAGATGATGGTGCCAACGTCAGCAAAGCCATGCATGGCGATGAGGATGCACCCAGCACCAGTGCTGATGCAGTAACCAACGGTGCTTCAGCCTCTTCATCAATGCAAGTAGCTGGCAAACCCCAGATCAGTTTCACCGACACTTTCCATGACTTTGGCAAAATAGTCGCCGGCGAAAAAGTCGAACATAATTTCACTTTTACCAATACAGGTGATGCCCCGCTTGTAATTGAAGATGCATCTGCCAGCTGCGGCTGCACACTACCCAAGTATGATCGCGGGCCTTTTGCCCCAGGTCAATCAGGAAAAATCCAGGTCCAATTCAACAGCGCTGGCAAAAATGGTCTCACTAAAAAAGAGGTTTACCTGACAACCAACGCGGTGCCTAATCATCAGAATCTGCTGATTGCAGCTGACATACGCGAGAAATAAAAAGCCCAAATCCCCCAAAATCTACTGATTAAAATGTTTTACCAAATCAACACCCTCACGCTGATGGCAAGCCCCAGCGGTGAAGGCGGTGGCGGCGGACTGATGCAGCTCGCCCCTTTTCTGCTCATCATGGTCGTCTTCTACTTCTTCATGATTCGCCCGCAGGCCAAAAAAGCCAAAACCGCAAAACAATTCAAAAACACAATCGGCAAAGGCGATAAAATTGTCACCATTGGCGGTGTCCATGGCAAAATCATTGAGGTTAAGGACAACGTTTTCATCATTGATGTCGGTGGCAATAACCGCCTCACCATTGAAAAGTCAGCCATCTCTATGGAACTGACCAAATCCGTCCAGGGTGAGGGCTCTTCTTCTGCCAAGGCTGAAGACCTTCCCCAGCTTGTCAAATAACAAAAAGGATAAAAAACCCGCCCCTGTTTATCGCGAAAGGGTAATGCAGGGGATAAGCTGGAAAAGGGAAATCCGAATTCTGGCTACCTGCCTTTTTATTGCCGCTATGCTGTGGATGTTCACTGCCCTCAGCGCTAATTATACCTCACAAATAAACCTCGAGGTCAATTATGACAACCTGCCCGACGACAAGGTTTTCAGCAAGGCATTGCCCAATGATCTTCGGCTGATTGTCAATGGCAAGGGCTGGGAACTGCTCTATTATGGCCTGACCCGCATCAAGCCTTCAGTTGACATTGATTTCAGCCAGTATCAGCGCCGAAATTTTATACTCACCTCCAGGCTGCGGGACGAGATCAAAAGCCAATTGCAAGGGAGCATGGTGGTGCTGGATGTTTTCCCCGACACCATCCCCATTCTGACTGAACCCAGCCTGACCCGCAGGCTGCCCATTTCTCCCAATACAAAACTCAACTTTGCTGCCCACCATGCCCTGGGCGGCAGCATTCGGGTTAGCCCTGACAGCGTAACCGTTACAGGGCCCCGTTCCCTGGTCAGGGGGCTGAAATCTATTCGCACCCAATTGATAGAACGCACCGACATGAAAAAAGCTGAAACAGTATCGGCAAAGTTCATCATCCCTGGCAGCAATGTTCGAATTTCGCCTTCCATGGCTGAACTCGAAATTCCTGTTTTCCCCCTTACTGAGGATTATCGGGAAGTAGATGTAGAGGTCGTAAACTCCCCAATCGTGGGCCTGCAGATTATTCCCCAGCGGGTAAAAGTAACTTATCAGGTGGCAGTGAATAAATTCGACCAGGTTGATCAGGCCCTTTTCAAGGCAATTGTCAATGGTCAGGAAGCGGATACGGCTGGCACGGGGCAGCTGAAGGTGACAATTGTCAGCCGGCCAGAGGGCACCTACAATCTCAGGATAGAGCCGGAAACTGTCAGTTTTCTGCTGAAATGATTCAGCTCGGCATCACCGGTGGAATAGGGAGCGGCAAATCAATCGTTTCCTCCGTTCTGGCTCGCTGTGGCATTCCAGTCTATTATGCTGATGACCGCGCAAAGGCTCTGTACGCTGACAGCCGAATCCGCACAGCTGTCGAACTGGTCCTCGGCCCTGTGTACGATGGTGATGGGCAAATTGATCGCAAGAAATTGGCCGCCCTGATTTTTTCAGATCCCATCAAGCGGCAAAAACTCGAGGCTATAATTCATCCTGCGGTCGCGGACGATTATCGCAATTGGGTTACGGACAATACCGCCGCCCGGATTGTGGCAAAAGAGGCGGCCCTATTAATAGAGGCAGGCACATATAAGCTGCTGGATTACCTGATTTTGGTAACCGCCCCGCATGATGTCAAACTGCAAAGAATTGCCGCCAGGGATGGCATTGCCACTGAGGAAATCTTCAGGAAAATAGCCGCTCAGCTAAGCGATGACGAAAAGGCCCCGTTTGCTGATTTCCTGATTATAAATGATGGATTAGCCGCAATACTTCCCCAGCTGGACAGCATCTTGAAATCTTTGGGAATTTCAGTGCCCATAAAACCCTGATAATCAGGCACC
>CBDTVD010000003.1:0-24196 GCA_965363965.1 uncultured bacterium | reverse complement strand
CAAGGGCATCAAGGATAAGAATGTTTTGAAGGCAATCGAGACAGTACCAAGACACCATTTTTTCGACAAAGCCTTCGTGGAGCAAGCCTATCAAGATAAGGCATTTCCCATCGGGCAGGGCCAAACCATTTCACAGCCTTATACGGTTGCATATCAAACGCAGGTACTGCAAGTATCACCACGGATGAAGGTGCTTGAAATAGGCACGGGCTCTGGTTATCAGGCAGCCATCCTTTCCTCGCTGGGGGTCAAACTGTATTCCATTGAAAGGATCAAGGAGCTGAGTGAACTTGCGCATCGGGTGCTCAGTTTTTTAAAATTGCCTGTTCGGCTATATGTAGGCGATGGCACTCTCGGCCTCGAAAAATGGGCTCCTTATGACCGAATCCTTGTAACTGCGGGTGCACCGGTTGTGCCCGAAGCCCTGATTACACAACTGGCACCAAATGGCATTTTAGTTATCCCCGTTGGCGACATGGAAGAACAAAAGATGCTGAAGATTACCAAGAGTAGCGCAGGCGAGATTTTTCAGGAGGAACTCGACAGTTTCAGATTTGTGCCCTTATTGGGAAAACAAGGCTGGTGAAGGGGTCAGCCCGCAATCATCAGCAGGTACAGCCCTGCTAAAATTCCCAGAGCAATGGCCCAATGATACCATTTGGGCTTGTGCGCATAGGGAAGCACGGGATATTTTGATAAGGGAGAACGCGTGCCGAATGCCCTGCGGTTGGCATCAGTTTCAGATTTGGTTTTTGCATGGTTCAGCACGCTGGGCAGGCCATAAAAAAAGAGGTAGAGTGGGCCTGATTCTCGGCTCTGGAGCGTGTGGCCGAACTCATGCATTTTAGTGAGTGGCCCAGCATGTTTATGGAGCAATATAAATTCTCCCAGGCAGATTGAGCCGCGCCATCCTGGCCCAAAAAGCACAAGCGTCCCACGCCATTCTTCCGCTTTGTGAACGGTTCTGAAAATCAAGACGAAATGTGAAGCAAAAAATCCCAATAAAGATTGCGGCAACTGCCAAATCCAGCGGCTTATGAAAGCTGAAGGCGTAAGACCAAAAAAGGATCGTCTCCACAAAAATGCGTCCCATGCCAGTAGCCGGCTGGCCTCTTTCGAGCCTCCTTTCAGCAGGCCTACCATCCAAGAATCAATTAAGACCACTTGCCCCCCCGACTCAAAAAGGAATGGTTTTCCTGATGCGCCACTCCTGCGGATACCGATTGTTTAATCTTCCGTTTACGGCTTTGCCCCAGCCAATGGGCTGCCCTTTAAAACTGGCAAGCACAAGTCCGCTTGCAAAGTCGGTTGCCACCGTCTCACGTGCCAAGAAATGCAGTGCAGCTGACAGGTCCATTTCTTGAACTTGGCTTTGCTCATTCAAAAATTTTGACATTGCCAAATGATGGTCAGGAAGAAAATGATTTCGATTGAAACTTCCTGCCAAAATGCCCGAGGAAATAACAGTTGCCTCCCTGGGCAGCTGCGTCAAAATGCTGGCAATTTTGGGGCTTAACAATTCCACTTGCTGCTTTGCATTTACAAATGCCATGTCGATTCCACGGCGGTTTACAAATTCGCCCGTGGCCGAAACCTCTTCTTTTTTCAGAGGACGAATGGCGGAGGGTGGTTTCGCGATTTTACCCGCTGGAAGTTCACCCTCTTTTTTCAGCGCGCAGACAAAAAGGCCCTCCCCCATCGTCAAATGGGGCATCATGGCATAACCTGCAGAGTCAGCATTGATTTCGACAGTTTTAACTCCCCATCCATCAGGTAAACGATTGTTTACAGGGGTCTGATACTCTGGGTGAGATTTGATGAAGTTTGCCATCTGCATCTGATTTTCTTCAGGTGCGAAAGTGCAGGTGGAGTAGATAAGGGTGCCTCCATCCGCCAGAAGATAGTGTGCAGTGTCGAGCAATTGCCGCTGAATGGCTGCACAATTCTCGACTAATTTTTGGCTCCACTGTGTCCGGGCAGCATCATCTTTTCGCATCATCCCTTCCCCGCTGCAGGGTGCATCCAGCAGAATCAAATCAAATTTCAGCGTTCCGCTGAGAAACTTTTCAGGCCTGCTGCAAGTGATGAGTGCCTGATGACTCCCCCACTTTGTCAGGTTTTCCCTCAGCACAAGTGCACGCTGCCCAACCAGTTCATTGCTCACCAGCACGCCATTTGGCCCCATCATACTCAGCAGCAGGCTTGATTTTCCTCCCGGAGCGGCACACATATCCAGGGCTACCCCATCAAAATTTTCAGCGATAAGGCTGCCGAAAAACATGCTCGATGCTTCTTGCGCATAGTAGGTGCCGGCATGGTAGAGGGGATCGAAGACATAGGCGGGTCTTGGATGCAGATATCGGCCATGTTCATTCCAGGGTATCGGTTCTGCGTCAGGGTAAATGTTTGTGGGCTTGAGCGGGTTGAGCCTTATGCTGGCAGGCACAGGTGCATCCAGGGCCGCGAAAAAAGCTGCTGCATCCTGGCCCAACTGTTCTGCCATTCGCTTGACGAATCCTGCCGGCAGGGGTGGCCTCAGTTGTACATCAGGCTGCATCCGCGCATATCTGTAAAGTCCAAACGGCCGAGAATATCAAAACTCTCCTCTTCATATCGTTTGCCCAAATCATCAGTTGCGATGAAGCTGCAGGAATCAGCATTCGCCAAATCAATGATATTCACTCCGCCAGCCCTCATTGGCGGCGCCCAGTCCAAGGGATCGTTCGCTTCCCTGATCATGACTTTCATCCACGGTGGCGGGGCGAATTTGCCGTCTGCTGCAGTATATGCCTGGCTGAATAATTCTGTCATTCCATACTCAGAAACGATTTCTGCATGGCAAAGGGTTTTCAATTTATGATGCAGTTGTTCCCTGGGAATTTCTGGCCGCTGACCTTTCATTCCTCCGGTTTCAATTATAATTGCGCCCGAAAGGTTAATCGGGTGGGCTTCCGCCCAATCAAGCAATGCCCATGCAAGGCCAATGATTAATTTTTTGCCCTCTGTCTGGGAAATTTCGCTGGCAAGCATGGAAAAATCATTCAGGTAAAATTTCCCGCTCCCCGCTTTACCCATGCTCGACCAGATTTCGTACATCTTTAAAAGAGAGGAGTTGGGCCTTTCAGTGGGCGGTGGCAGCAACCCGAAAATGGTGTAATCGGCAATATTGCCGAACCTTAATTCAAATCCTTTCAAAACGGAATGCCGGTACAAATCAAGGTTAGCGAAATAATGCTTCGAGGGTTGAGTGCCCGTTGTGCCTGAGCTTTGAAAATAATTCTTTTCATCCATCCCTGGCCTGCCTACATGCTGCGTTTTAAAAAACTGAATTGGCATGAAAGGGATTTCATGCAAGCACACAGGCTCAGGCCTGTTTAAATACTTTAAGAAGTCCGCATAAGGCGGCCAGTGCCTCTGCTGGCGAAATGTTTCCAGCGCTGACCTTTCAAAACCGAGTTTATCCCCTGGCTGAAGGCTGAAAATATCATTCACCATGGTGAGGCAGCAAAAGTACCTGGGCCACTATTGGCGCAGCATACCTGAACTTTGATGCCACTGGGCAATGAATTATTCCGAACTGAAAGAGGCAATCCTATCCAAAAAATCCTATTTGTGCGTCGGGCTTGACCCAGAAGTGGCTAAACTCCCAGAAGGTTTGCAGCGTGATGCCCATGGAGTGCTTGCCTTCAACCATGCAATCATTGATGCAACCAGAGATTATTGCGTAGCCTACAAACCCAACTCAGCCTTTTATGAGAGCCTCGGCGATGATGGAATGGCCGTGCTGCGCGAGACCATAGAATACATCGGAAAAAATCATTTGGTGATTCTGGATGCGAAACGCGGAGATTTGGGAAACACGGCCAAAGGTTACAGGGATTCAGCCTTCTATTATCTGCAGGCAGATGCCATCACCCTTAATCCATACATGGGCCTTGACAGCCTGGAGGTTTACTTTGATGACCCTGCCAAATGGGGAATTGTGCTGGGCCTCACCAGCAACCCTGGGGCAGCAGATTTCGAGATGCTGAAACTCTCCGATGGCTCTTTACTCGCACATTATGTCATCCGTAAAGTCGCAGAAAAGTATGGCACTGCAAATTGCATGTTTGTAGTCGGGGCCACTCGGCCTGATGATATGGCCATCATTAGAAACATGGTGCCCCATCATTTCTTTCTGGTGCCAGGTGTAGGGGCCCAGGGTGGAGATTTGCGGGCAGTATCGCAAGCTGGCCTGAATGATGATTGCGGATTATTGGTGAATGTTTCGCGCGCCATTCAATATGCATCTGCTGGGGCTGATTATGCCATGGCTGCCAGACATGCCGCAGCGGACATGCAACAAGTGATGGAGGAACAACTCCGGTGGAAAGGCTTGATTTAAAGGAAGACCTGCTCCATTTTGCGTGGAAGCATCGGCTGCTTGGTGCTGAGTTAACACTTTGCGATGGGTCAACGGCGCGAATAATTCACCCTGGCAGCCATAATCAGTTGGCTGGACCCGATTTCCTGGGGGCGCAGATAAGGATTGGAGAGGCCCTTTACAGCGGCCATGTTGAGATTCACATCTATTCTCGAGACTGGGATGCTCATGGTCATACATCAGACCCGAATTATCAGAACGTAATACTGCACTTGGTTTATCAATATAACGGAGGAGGGCCAGATGTGCCGACTGCTGAAGTGGCAAATGCCCTGCCCACCGATTTGCTGCAGCGATACACTGCTTTGCAACCCCATGATGGTTTACCCCCATGCCATGCCCTGCTGCCGTTGCCGAAAGACTGGCCGCTGAAACTTTGGCTGGGCAGGCTGACAATAGAGCGCCTGGAAAGCCGACATCTGAAAATAATTGCGATTAACAAGAAGAATCTGGGAGACTGGAGTGAAACCCTATGGCAGATGGTGGCGCGCAGCTTCGGGTTTGGCAGCAATGCAGATGCAATGGAGGCGTTGGCAAACGCCATCCCCAACCGCGTGCTTGGCTGGCACAAACGTGTTCCCAGCCAAATGGAAGCATTGCTTTTTGGTGCGGCCAACTCACTCGATGGGGAGCCTGCAGATGAATATTCGCAGGGGTTGAAAGCCGAATGGCGATTCCTCAGCCAGAAATATTCGCTCTCACCCAGTAAAATTCCATTTAACTGGGGCAGGGTAAGGCCGCACAATCAGCCGCACGTGCGCCTCGCCCAGTTGGCTGCAGTGGTTGCGGCAAGCCAAAACATGCTCGGGTACCTGGTGGATGCGGCTGAATTGCATACCATAGCCCAGGGACTGCAAGCTGAAGCATCAGCATACTGGCAAAATCATAGCCGGCTGGGAAAATCGGGGCAGGGCTACCCCTCGCTGAGCAAAAGTGCGGTTGATTCCGTTTTGATAAATGCCATCATCCCCCTGCTATATGCTTATGGCCGCAAAGAAAAAAGGGATGAACTGACAGAAAAAGCGATGGACTGGATGGAGCAATTGCCGGCAGAGGAAAACTCGATCATAAAAACCTGGAGAAGCCTGAAAATCAAGGCGGAAAATGCAGCTGAAAGCCAGGCGCTGTTACTGTTGAAAAAAACTTATTGCGACCAATTCAGATGCTTGGACTGCGCAATCGGTACCCGATTGCTCAGGGATTCCACGAACAAATCAGGGTTTGAAACTGTAATTTAGCGTACTTAATAAATCTATGGGTATTCAGCAATTGAGGCACATTATGGTGCTCAGGGTAAAATTGCTCTGTGAATACAGTATGTTCGGTGTATTCAGCCGCATGGGCGCAAGCATGGGCATCAGCACTGCCAGGGTGCGAAAGTTTTTTATTTATTGCACCTTTCTCACTTTTGGCTCACCGGTCTTCTTTTATCTGGCAACGGCGTTTGTCCTCAGCCTGGGCCGATATGCGCGCGAGCATCAGCGCAAACCAATCTGGGATTTTTAGCTCGGAGAGGTAAAGAGCCTGTTCCAGCGAATTTTATTCAGCCCTTTCCCCTCTGCGTTCAGGCTCATCCAAATAAAGAGCGGCTTGCCCACAATGTGGTCCTCAGGCACAAAACCCCACATGCGAGAATCTGCTGAGTTGGTGCGGTTGTCGCCCATCATAAAATAATAATCAAGTTTAAAGGTGTAGGTTGTCACGGGTTCGCCATTCAGCAGATAGATATCACCTGCTGCCAGAAACTCGCGATTGCCTTCATACTCCCTGATGGCCGTGCCATACTTGGAAACGTTTACGGCATTCAGTTCAATGGTCATTCCTCTGTATGGAATTACCAGCGGGCCGAACCAATCGGTATTCCAGCGGAGGTTCACCGTATCCTGTGTGTACATATCGGAGACGGGAAAGTTTGATGGTGTAATCAGCAGCTCAACCATTTTCACATTGCTGTACTTTTTAATTTCCTCACTGGCAGATGAGGTCAATATCAGATAATAATCCTTGTCACCCTGGCTGAAACGCAGGTCATCGGTAGATATCCCCAGCGCTGCCCGCTGCGCATCGGTGAAATACGTGCCATCGGTAGTTACTTTATAAAGCATTTCGCCCGATGCAGAAAGCGGATATTCTTTTCCGCTGACGCTGACCACGCCATTTTTGATTTCCAAAGTGTCGCCAGGTGTAGCAATGCATCGCTTGATGTAATTGTCTCGCTTGTCCACGGGCCGCTTATTGATGTCCTGCGGGTAATTGAAAACCACGATATCTCCGCGTTCAACCTTTTCCCAGCCTGGCAGGCGGAGATAAGGAAATTTCGGCCACTCCAGATAGCTCTTGCCTTGTGTAACCGGCATGGTGTTGTGTGCCAGCGGAAAACTCAAAGGTGTCATGGGAATTCGAGGGCCATAATTGAGTTTGCTGACAAAGAGAAAATCATTCACCAGCAAGGTCTCTTCCATCGAGGGGGTGGGAATGGTGTACGCTTCAATAAACAAGCTGCGGATGACGGTTGCAGCCAATATGGCGAAAGCAATTGCATCTACCCATTCCCTGCTTTTCTTCCGGTTCTTTGCATAGATTTTGGCATTGCTGGGCCCTCCCCATTTCGGCGGACCAAACCCCAGATAAATCATGTAGAGCGGGGCAAAGAAGAATGCCAGAATCCACGACAAAAATTTAAATTGACCAAAGCACTTCTGGGTTTCAATCACCATAATGGCCCCCATAATCAAACTGATGCCCGGTATCAGGCTGAGGATGAACCACAGCACAGGCTTTTCAATCAGCTTAACCCAGTGATATGAGGACAGGAAAGGAACAAATGCCAGCCAGCATTTATGCTTCGGCAGGCCTGCTTTCTTAAATACTCCGTATAACCCGATGTGCGCCAGCAGCCAATAAATGGCGATGGTTATCAGGGTTTGTTGCGCGTCAGCGGTCATTGGCTTAAAATTGTAGAGAATAAATCAGCGGTGCTGAAAATGCCCTTACGGGTTGAAATAAAGTCGGCGGCGAGGATGGCTCCCTTTGCGAAGCCCTCGCGGTTGAAGGCACGGTGAAGCAGGCAAATTTCATCTACTGGGCTTTGATAACAAACCGCGTGCTCACCTATCACTTCACCCTTCCGCTCCCATTCTATTAACAGTTTTTGGGGGTCGAGTGATTTAATCTCACTGCCGGCAGGCAGATCTTGCCATCCGCTTTTAAAAGGAAAAGTTTCCAGAATGTCTTCAGCCAATGTAATTGCAGTCCCGCTTGGGTGGTCGATTTTCCTGGTATGGTGAGTTTCAGAAATTCTTGGCAAATAATCATCGAATTTCCCCATGTATCCGGCGAGAACCTTGTTTAGCGCAAAGAGGACATTGACCCCAATGCTGAAGTTGGTGCCATAGATCATTGAAGCTCCTGATTGTTTGCATTCCTCTGCGATCTGATCAAAATGCCCGTACCAGCCGGTTGTGCCCACAGCCACTGGCACCCGGGCCGCAAAGCACTGCCGGATATTGGCTATGACGGCGGAAGGTGTAGAAAAATCTATCGCCACATCAGCACTGCGCAATGATTCTTGATGGATTGGATTATCGGAAGTAGCAATACAGGCGATTTGATGGCCTGCATCCTTTGCAATCCGCTCTATCAGCTGATTCATTTGGCCGTGGCCGAACAAGGCTATCTGCACAGGCAATAAGTTAATTGAAGGTTGATGCCCGATAATCGCCCAAAAGCAGGGGAGAAACGAACGGATAATTTATCGTCAACATCAAATTCCCGCAGGTGTGCAAAGACATATGCATCAAGAATATTTGCCGCATACATGGCCCCTGTAACAATCACGGTTAAGTCTCGGTTGCGCTTATAATATTGGCGGGCATCTAAAATTCCCTGGGTTGTCAGCTGAGGCTCAGTATCTTCCGTGGCGGGGTCATCATCTGTGCGATAACGATACTGAAGCCTGAAATGCTGATATTGCTGATTGTTCTTATAAAATACATATCCCACGCCGACCCCGCCGGCATAGATGATCGGCACTTTATACCATTGCCTGTTGACCAATTGCCCCCAGCCAGGGATGAGTGCCGAACGCAATGCTACCCCATTGGGTAAAATAAATTGCAAAGTGTCAACCTGCTGAGCCCTGACTGCCGAGCAGCCAAGCAAAGCCAAAATTGACAGCACAATTGAGAGTTTCAAGATCAGCCTTGGGTTTCCTCTGGGCTTAGAAATGCTTGAAGGCGCGCCAAATCGCGATCATTTTTAAAATGAATGGCAATTTTTCCGCCACCTTTCGCGTCAGACTTTATGCTGACTTTGGCCCCCAATTTATCCTGCAGAGATTTGGCGAATGCCGACCCAATGGGGGATTTAGCCGCAGTTTTTTTTGCGGATGGTTTGGCCTTGCCAGATTTTTTCTTAAGCAGTTCTTCCACCTGGCGCGCGCTGAGGCCGTTGTCAATAATCCTTTTCAGCATCTCCAGTTGTGCCTCTTCCCCCTCAAGTGATAGCAGGGGCCTTGCCAGCCCTGGAGTAATTTTCCCATCCCTGAGGGCCAACTGCACAGCCGATGGCAGCCGCAGCAGCCGCAGGCTGTTGGTAACGGTTGTGCGATTCTTCCCGATTCGCCCAGCCAAATCTTCCTGGTTGAGGTCGCACTCTTCTATCAGCCTCTGATAGCTGATGGCAACATCGATTGGGTTGAGGTTTTCCCTGTGAATGTTTTCCATCAAGGCAAGCTCGAGCATGCTTTGGTCGTTGGCCACCCTGACATAAGCGGGCACGCTGGTCAGTCCAATGGATTGCGAGGCCCTCAGCCTGCGCTCGCCGCTGATTAGCTCATATCGGCCATGCCCCATTTTTCTGACGGTGAGCGGCTGTATAAAGCCATGCACTCTGATTGAATCGGCCAATTCTTCCAGCGCTTCAGCATTAAAATCCGTCCGTGGCTGAAAAGGATTGACATCTATCTGGCTTAGATTTATTTCAGATATGGAATTTATCTGGGCCGTTTGCCTGCCAAGGGCATCGCTGGCTGTATTGCGCAGCAATGAATCGAGGCCCCTGCCAAGTGCATCGCGTTTTTGGGTAGTCATTTTTTTTGTGGAGGGGGAGGTTATCGTTTTTGGCTTGCTTCAGGCTGTGCTGGGTGGTGCCGCGATGCAATTTCTTTTGCCAGATTCAAATAGTTGGTGGCGCCCATTGAGCCTGCATCGTGCAGCAAGGCAGGCACTCCGAAGCCTGGGGCTTCACTTAGTTTTATGTTTCGCTGAATGATGGTATCAAAAACCAGGTTTTGAAAATGCATTTTCACTTCATCCACCACCTGCTGAGCCAGCTTTAGCCTGCCGTCATACATCGTCAGCAAAATTCCTTCGATATCAAGCTGGGGGTTTAGATTTCCCTGTACGATTTTAATTGTATTCAGCAGCTTGCCCAGCCCTTCCAGGGCAAAGAATTCGCATTGGACGGGAATGATGACCGCATCGGCTGCCACAAGGCTGTTTATCGTAATGATGCCCAGCGATGGGGAGCAGTCAATCAGAATAAAATCAAAATCTTTTTTGATCTTTTCAATCGCTTTTTTCATCATCCACTCTCTGTCAGGCTGATTGATCAGTTCAATTTCGGCGCCTACAAGGTCAATGTGCGATGGCAGAATTTGCAGAAAAGGCACGCTTGTCTGCATCACTGCCGCCCCTGCAGGAATGTCGCCCAAAATGCTGTCATAAATGCTGCGGCGCACCAGTGATGGGTCAAGGCCCAGGCCACTGGTAGAGTTGGCTTGCGGGTCGGCATCAATCACCAGCGTTTGATACTCAAGGGCGGCAAAACTTGCCGCGAGGTTGATGGCAGTGGTGGTTTTGCCAACACCCCCTTTTTGATTCGCAATTGCTATCGTCCGTGCCATCCCTATGATTGAATTTCGAGTGAGCTACCTACAGGGATCAAATGCAGATGGAGGCCTGCCGCAGCAAATTTTTCAATCGCATCATCATGATTGATTTTTATGGGTGGAAAGCTGTCATAATGCATCCCGATTACAGTGTCGCAGCCTGCAAATTTGGCGGCAAGCACAGCATCTTCTACGCCCATTGTGTAATGGTCACCCAGGGGCAGCATGCAGAAGTTTAATTTAAACTGCATGGGTATCAATTGAATATCCATGCTGAGTGCGGTGTCGCCAGCAAAGTAAAAACAGGAGTCCTTTTGCAGGCTTTGCACCACAAATCCAGCGGGCTGGCCTGCATATCTTCCATCTTTCAGGCTGCTGGTGTGCGTGGCGTTAACCATTTTCACGCTGCCCCAGTCCCATTTTTTGGTTCCGCCAATGTTCAGGTCTATTGTGTTTTCAATTCCTTCTTCCTTCAGCCACGCAGCAATTTCGGGTACACAAACCACGGGTGCTCTGCTGCGCTTTGCAATCCGAATCAAATCGGAAGTGTGGTCATTGTGCCCATGGCTGATTAATATCAGGGTCGGGTCGATGTCCTCAGGGTTAATACCTTTGGCCAGCGGGTTGCCTGTTATAAATGGGTCGAACAATATCCGCTCGCCCTCAAAATAGGCCAGAAAGCAGGATTGTCCGTAGTAATGCAGTTTCACGATAAGTTAGAAATGGCTGTCCCTGGCTTGCCGAAAGGGCCCCTAATTCAGGGGGCTAAATTACGGCTGCTGTTATTGATGGCTGGCCTGATGTTAGGCGGCTGCAAACCACTTGCCCCTGATGACAATGAAAACATTTTGCGGATTAATCTCAGCAATGGCGTAAACAGCCTCGATGTTGCTCAGGCGACTAATCAAGGCAATATCTGGATTGTTGGGCAACTGTATGAAGGTTTGCTTGCACTGGATTCTGCATTAAAGCCTGTCGGTGCAATCTCTGATTCTTTCGGCTCCTCACCCGATGGATTGCTTTGGACTTTCAGAATCAGAGACGATGTGCTGTTTCATGACGATAAATGCTTCAATGGAAAACCGAGGACTGTAACTGCTTATGATTTTGAATTCAGCCTCCGGCGAATTCTTGATCCTGCCACGGGCTCTTCAGGTGCTGCAATCCTCAGGTCTGCCCTGGGCGATTCAGCAAGCGGCAGCCAAATTGCAGCAACAGGCCCGAGATACCTAAACATAACGCTCACTCGGCCCTATGTCCCCATTCTGAGTGTGCTGGCAGCGCCGATTATGGGCGTGATTGCGCCTGAGGCTGTGGAATACTACGGAAAGGACATCCGCATTCACCCTGTTGGCACAGGGCCTTTTAAATTGGGATATTGGATTGAGAATGAAAAACTTGTTCTGCATGCCAATCGCCATTACAGGATCAGGGCCCTGCCTAAACTGAAAGCAATTGAGGTGAATACCCTCACCAATAAACTGACTGAGTTTTTTGCCTTGCTGCAGGGTAAAATTGATTTGCTGAGTGGCCTTGATGCTGCGCGAGATTTGGTGCTGGATAGCAGCAATTTGTTGAAAGTTGAATTAAAAGGCCAAATTGTGCTGGAGAGGTGGCCATTCCTGAACTCTGAGTATATCGGAATTACGGTGGGCGGCGATGCCGTGATAGCGGCACTCAAGGATTCCGCAGTGAGGCAGGCGCTGAGCCTCGCCCTCAATAGAACGGAAATGCTGACATTTTTACGGCGCGGAATAGGCCAGCCAGCCTGGAATGGGATTGTGCCGCCGAGTTTAGACAAGGAATGCGCTTCGCCGGAATTAGAATATAATATAGATTCTGCAATCAGCTTGATGCGGAAGGCCGGATACACCCAGCTCCAGCCGCTGAAAGTTACTCTCTATACAACCGCACAATACACTGATTTGATGCTGTATGCAGCCAAAGCATGGCAGATTATTGGCGTGGATGCAAAAGTGGAAACCCTGGCGCCTGGACCGTTGCGGGAACTGCGAAAAGCTGGAAAAGCCACCCTGTTTCGGGCCAGTTGGATTGCCGATTATGCTGATGCCGAAAGTTATTTCAGCCTGTTTTATTCAGGAAACATCCCCCCGAATGGCCCCAATTATACGCGCTACAATAATCCTGAATTCGACAGGGCTTATCGAAAATCAGCAGCGGGATCACAGCAGGGCTTCTGCAGAATGGTGCAAATGCTGAACACCACCTTGCCTGCCATCCCCTTATATCATGATGAGGCCATCACGCTCAGCAGCACTGCAGTATCCGGCTTTCGGCTGAATGCATTGAATGTGCCTGACTTTAGATATGTAACCGTCAGCAAGCGGTAAAATTTGCACCGCCAAAATGAATGCCTTGCACGCCATCAGCCCTGTGGACGGAAGATATGCCCAGCAAACCCACGCCTTATGCTCTTTTTTCAGCGAAGCGGCATTGATAAAATACCGCGTTAAAGTTGAGGTGGAATACCTTATTTCCCTCAGTTACATTGTTCCGCAATTGGTGCCCCTTAGCGGTGAGGATGTAAACAGCCTCCGGCTGATTTATACTCAAATCGGCGACCACGACTTTGAGGAAATCAAGCAAATTGAAAAAGTAACCAACCATGATGTCAAAGCAGTAGAATATTTCCTCCGGAAAAAACTGGAGGAAAAAAGTCTGGGTGATTACATTGAGTTCATACATTTCGGCCTGACCAGCCAGGACATCAATAACACCGCCTTTCCGCTGATGGTGGCGGATGGCTGGAATCAGATCTGCCTGCCAAAATTGGAACAGGTCATAAAATCCATTGGCAGTTATGCCCAAGAATGGGCAGCACAGCCCATGCTGGCGCACACGCACGGGCAGCCAGCAAGCCCCACCACCCTGGGAAAAGAATTTCGGGTTTTCCAGGTGCGATTGCAGAAGGCACTTGAGCAATTAACAAGTCTGCAACCCCATGGAAAATTCGGGGGCGCAACAGGAAACTTTAATGCGCATTTTGCAGCATACCCCGAAATTGATTGGGACGCCTTTGCCAATGAATTCCTCAATTCTCTCGGCTTGGTGCGAAATTATCCCACCACCCAGATTGACCATTATGATGACCTGAGTGCTTTTTTGGATGCCTTGCGCCGAGTCAACATCATTTTGATTGACCTGTGCCGCGACATTTGGGCATACATCTCGATGCGATATTTCACGCAGCGCGCGGTCGCCGGCGAGGTCGGCTCTTCGGCAATGCCACACAAAGTAAACCCGATAGATTTTGAGAATGCAGAAGGAAACCTGGGTATTGCCAACGCATTGCTTGATTTTTTGAGTTCAAAACTCCCCATTAGCCGGCTGCAGCGTGATTTAACCGATTCCACAGTCCTCAGAAACCTCGGTGTCCCGCTTTCTCATAGTTTGATTGCGTATGGCAGCATCCTGAAAGGGATGGGCAAAATCAGCCCCAACTTTGAAAAAATCAATCAGGATCTCGGCAATAACTGGGCTGTGGTAGCCGAGGCAATCCAAACAGTATTGAGGAGGGAGAATTATCCCAATCCATATGAAGCCCTGAAAAATCTGACACGCGGCAAAACTCAAATAGATCAAAAAACCATCTCAGATTTTATAGATTCCCTGGCAGTGGGTGATGATGTAAAGGATGAATTGCGCCGCATCAGCCCTTTTAACTTCATCGGCAGGCAACAAACTGCAGTTTAAAAGCGTCCATTCATCTGCAGCAAAAATGCATAGCCTAAATTTGTAGGCAAGGCCATGATGAAAGGATTTGAAGACATATCGCCCGATGATGCCATGATAGAAGGTGCGGGCCTGCAATGCAGTTTTAATGCAATGCTGGATACGGACTCAGATGCAGACGTTGATGATGTGAGTGAGTGGGGCAATGTGCTCAGCCATATTTCTGTTGCACACTCCCTCAAGGCATTGGTTTCACAGTCTGATAAATGGCTGAAAGCAATGCAAAAAGAGGTGGTGGCAACTGCTAAACTTTTTGTAGATGCAGTTTTCAATCGCGATTCTGTTGAATGGGCAAGATATCTGGTTACAGAATATTCAATCAATCAGCAAGGTGTGCTGGAGGTGCCTGTGCAGGCAGATGCCATACAAGAATTCAGAAGCAGGAACCTGCAGTCCCGCTGTGAATTCATTCTGCCCAAAGGTTTCAAACTGAATTCGGATGAAATTGCGAGCATTGAAGTGTATGTGCGATATCGTTTACGGGGCCATGAATCCGTTTCAATGGACCGGTTTTCATCCACGGCTCGGCTTTCCTTTCGGCGATTTTACATTGGGGCTGCGTGGCTGATTGATGGCATCAAGATGCCGGGCCTGGCGTGATTTACAGCTGCATATCACTTTGCCTGCCAGCCAGCAGGTAAAGTACCGCCATCCGCACAGCTACGCCGTTTTCCACTTGGTCTAATATCATTGAATCTTTTGAATCGGCAACAGCTGATTCAATTTCCACCCCGCGATTTATGGGGCCTGGGTGCATGATAAGTATGGGCTGATCCAATTTAGCAAGCCGGCTTTTTGTTACGCCGAAATTCCGGTGATATTCCCTCAAACTGGGGAACAATCCATCCTGCTGGCGTTCCAACTGAATCCTGAGGACGTTTGCCACATTGCACCAGCTAAGGGCCTGATCAATATCATGGCTAACCTCGACCCCTAAACTGCCAATTCCCCGTGGAATCAATGGCGCGGGGCCGCAGAGCATTACCTCAGCTCCAAGTTTTTTCAGGCAAAAAATGTTAGACAGGGCAACCCTGCTGTGCATGATGTCGCCGATTATGGCGACACGCACATCCTGCCAATCTTTGAAATGCTGTGCAATGCTGAATGCATCCAGCAAGGCTTGGGTAGGGTGTTCATGTGTGCCATCGCCAGCATTGATGATTGTTGCTGGCACCCGTGCTGCCAGAAATTCTGCGGCGCCAGGCTGGCTGTGCCTCAGCACCACCATGTCCACTTTCATAGCCAAAAGATTATGCACTGTGTCCAGCAAAGTTTCCCCTTTTGAAACTGAGGAGCCGCTGGCACTGAAATTCACTACATCAGCCGACAAGCGCTTTTCAGCCAGCTCAAACGAAAGGCGGGTGCGGGTCGAATTTTCAAAAAAAACATTCGCAATGGTCACATCCCTCAGGCTCGGCACACGTTTTACAGGCCGATTCAGCAGTTCCTTGAATCGCTCTGCCGTCTGCAGAATCAATAGGATGTCTTCAGCAGAAAGGCTCTTTATGCCCAGCAGGTGCCGATGCTGAAAGACTGCCATTTCAAGAGACAAAATTACAGGGAGCCCTCAAGCAATTGAACTTCCGCTTCTGGTTCCCACAAAACTTTCACCTTTTGATGCGTCCTGGTGTCAACTGCAATTCCCACATACTGGGGTTCAATGGGTACTTGCCTGCTGAATCGCCGGTCGACAAGTACCAATAATTCTACAGAGGCGGGCCGCCCGAAATCCACCAAGGCATCTAGCCCAGCCCTGATGGTTCTGCCAGTAAACAGCACATCATCCATAAGCACAATGTCCAATCCATCCACGCTGAAATCGATATTCATTGGGTTGGGCAGCATCAGCCCTTGATGAGTGCGAAAATCGTCCCTGTGAAATGTGATATCCAGCTCACCATATTTAAAATCCGACTCAGGCACAAGCACTTTCAGCCTGTCGCGCAGCTGTCGGGCAAAGAGGGCCCCGCGCGGCTGAAGTCCTATCAATGCCGTCTTTGAAAAATCATGGTGATTTTCCAGCAGCTGCCTGCACAGCCGCTGCATCATCAGTTCAAGCCTGGGGCCCTGCAGAAGAGTCGCTTTCATGGCGTTGGCGTTTTGTTTTTTTCGCTATGGGCTTGGATGCCAGGCTCGGATATCGCTCAATGGGGAGCTGAGCACTCAGGCTTAGTATTTTATTAAATTGGCTTTCGCTCAGCTCCACAATACTCAGCCGCAGGTTAGTCAGCAGTTTTGAAGTTTTAAATTCTTCAGTTTCTCTCAATTCCCACAATGCAACTGGGCGGGGCAAAAGTTTTGTGGGTGACACATCAACAGCCATCCAATTGGTACCGGTCACCAGGGGGTCGTTATAAGCCTCGGATACTATCACGGCTATGCCAACACACGCCCGCTCCTCATAAGTGTGATAAATGATTGCTTCATCATTAAGCCTCATTTTCAGCATATTATTGCGGGCTTCATAGTTTCTGACGCCTGTCCAGGCAGTTTTGCCTTCCAGCTCAAGGTCATTCCAGCTATACACATTGGGCTCAGTTTTCAGCAGCCAATAATTCATGTTTCATATTTCGGGGCAAGCGGCTAAATTAGTGTGCAGTCTCAGGATCGCCGGAAACTATGGTCTGTCTGCCCAAAAAGCCTTAACATTGCCCCACGATGTGGGGCATAGCTCAGCAGATAATTTTCGGGCTTGCGGCCGCAGCCGCGATCTTTCTTTTTTGGCGGTCAATTAGCAGGCTCCGCCGGAACATTTTTCTGGGCAGAAAATTTCAGCTCGGGGATAGGCGTGGGCCGCGTTGGCGCAGAATGATTTTAAATGCACTTGGCCAGCGAAAGATGTTCAAGCGCCCTATTCCAGCCATCCTGCATTTTTTTGTCTATGTCGGCTTCATCATCATCAATGTTGAGATCATCGAAATTGGAATAGATGGGCTGATTGGCGGTCACCGCACTTTTGCTCCATTCTTGGGCAGTGCCTATCCCTTCATCATCACTTTTCTCGAATTTTTGGCTGTGGGAGTTCTGCTGTCAGTCCTCATATTTTTATGGCGCCGAAATATCCAAAAAGTACCTCGCCTTTCCCGTCGCGAGCTTTCGAGCGGGTGGCCAAAATTGGATGCCAACATCATCCTTTGGACGGAGGTGGTGCTTATGTCGGCTTTCCTTACATTGAACTCAGTTGATCAGATATTGATTGCACGGCAAGGAGCTGAAACTCTTGCGGGTGGGCAGTCTTATTTTTTTTCAGGCTTTCTCATTCCGCTTTTTGATGGCCTAAGCACAGCGTCCCTGCGCGGGGTGGAGCGCGGGGCATGGTGGCTGCATATCTTGGGCATTTTTGCTTTCCTCAATTATCTGCCGTATTCAAAGCATCTGCACATTTTGCTGGCCTTTCCAAACTCTTGGTACAGCAGGCAATCGAAACAAGGCACCATGCCCAACATGCCTGTAATTGAAAATGAAGTTAAACTGATGCTCGACCCTTCACTCCCCCCGCCGGCAGATTCACCCGCTGAGAAATTCGGGGCCAAAGATGTTACGGATTTGCAGTGGCGCGATTTGCTTGCAGCCTATAGCTGCACGGAGTGCGGCAGATGCACGGCAGTTTGCCCAGCCAGCATCACAGGCAAAAAACTCAGCCCGAGAAAAATAATGATGGACACGCGGGACAGGCTCGAAGAGATTGGTGACCTGCTGGACAAAAACAAATCGCCTGAAGATGGCAAAGCACTTCTCGGCGATTACATTTCAACTGAAGAATTGATGGCCTGCACCACCTGCCAGGCCTGTGTTGAAGCCTGCCCTGTAAACATCAGCCCGCTGGCGATCATCCACAGCCTGCGGCGATACACCATGATGGAAGATGCCAACATGCCGGCCCCCTGGAACGCTATGGTGGGCAACCTTGAAACCAATGCAACCCCCTGGCAATTTAACCCCCAAGACCGCGCAAACTGGGCAGCGGAAATAAGCTGATGAAAGTACATACAATGGCCGAAATGATGGCCGAAGGAAAATCGCCAGAGATCTTATTCTGGGTTGGCTGTGCAGGCAGTTTCGATCAAAGGGCACAGCGCATCACCAAGGCGGTAGCCAAACTGCTGAACGCAGCTGGGGTAGACTTCGCCATACTGGGTACTGAAGAAAGCTGCACCGGCGACCCAGCACGAAGGGCAGGAAACGAATTTGTTTTTCAGATGCTTGCCCAGGCAAACATTGCCTTGCTCAACGGATATGGGATATCAAAAATCGTAACTGCCTGCCCCCATTGCTTCAATATCCTTAAAAATGAATATCCTGAATTAGGCGGACATTATGAAGTGATTCATCACACGCAGTTGCTAAGCAATTTGTTTGCAGAAGGCAAACTGAAGGTTGCAGGGGGCAATTTTAAAGGCAGGAGAATTACATATCACGATTCCTGCTATCTGGGCCGCGGGAATGATATTTATGAAGCACCAAGAGACCTGATTGCCAGGCTGGATGCTGAGCTGGTAGAGATGCCCAGGAGCAGGAAAAACGGACTCTGCTGCGGCGCTGGCGGTGCCCAAGTGTTCAAAGAACCCGAGCCAGGAAATAAAGAGATTTATGCTGAGCGAACCGAAGAAGCCCTGGCAACAAAATCAGATGTGATTGCAATGGCATGCCCGTTTTGCATGACAATGCTCAGCACTGGGGTGAATGAAAAAGATAGGGGCGATGTCCAGACATTGGACATCGCCGAACTGATTGCACAGGCAGCTGACCTTTAAACCAGGCTGGCCTGGGAACTGAAAAGCGAATCGAGAATTCTGCGCCCATCCGTGTTGCCCAGCACTCCTTCGGCCGCACGCTCAGGGTGTGGCATCAGGCCAAAGACGTTTCGGCCAGCATTGCATATGCCGGCAATGTTCCTGCTGCTGCCATTGCAATTTGATTGTTCTGATACTTGGCCATCAGCATCACAGTACTTCAGCAGGATTTGGCCATTTTCTTCCAGCTGATTCAGCACTTCCTCGGTTGCAAAATATCGCCCTTCCCCATGCGCTATTGGGATCAGGATGGGCGCCTCACCAATTTCGCGGGTCAGCATCGAAGTGTGTTGCTGGGCCTTCAGCCACACGTTCTTGCACATGAATTGCTGGTTTTTGTTCCTGAGCAAGGCCCCTGGCAGCAAGTGAGCCTCGCACAGAATCTGGAAGCCATTGCAGATACCAACCACAATTCCGCCATCATCAGCAAACCGAATTATAGCGGCCATAAGCGGAGAAAATCTGGCAATGGCACCAGAGCGGAGATAATCTCCATAGCTGAATCCGCCAGGCAAAAAAATGGCATCGCAGCCTTTCAAGTCATCATCCTTGTGCCAAAGCTCTTCAACAGTTTGGCCATAGACATTCCTCAAAACGTGGATCAAATCTTGGTCGCAATTCGATCCTGGAAAGGTTACAACACCGCACTTCATTTGTGCAGGCAAAGGTATGGGCAGCAAAAACCAGCAATTTCATCCACATATTTTGCATTGGGTTTGGATATATGCCCTCGGCCGCTTTAAATTCGAATTCTCAGATGCAGACTGTGCCGTCCGGGGGGATGGCCAGTTTTGAGTCTGTAATTTCATTTTTGGTTTTTTTGGTTGGTTTTTTTGGGGAGGCTGGTGGTTCGGCCTCCCTTTTTTTTGGCCAATAAAAAACCGGCGTCCCTGCCCAGAAACTGGACCGGAACACCGGTTTAAATAAAGGAAATCACAAGCAAACAGGCGGGGCCGATTTGCCCATGCGGATGAACAGAGTCCAGTGATGGAAACTGTTTTTATGGCGCATGGGAATTCAAGGCCAGCTTATCGATAAGCAGATTACCTTTAAGCGAAATGTAAATAAAGCAGAGTGGTTTTGCTGACCCAGTGGCTGGGCTGGGGCTGAAAAATTCTTACCCAATCAAAGCCATTGGTTCAACATTTCTCCAATCAATTCTTCACTGTCTTCTCTTCGATTCCTGGGCAGCGGGGCTGGCCAGGGTGGCTACATGTACCTTTAGCGGTTTAAGCAGTTGGCACGTGCTATCTTAAAGATGGCTGACGGGCAGCTGGCCATTGATGCTTGAGCGCCTTATGATCAATCCTGAATCAGGAGAGATGGGCATCAGCAGCGGTTTGGCCAGCTGCAATTCAGCAACAGTGTAGAGTTTCAGGAGTTGGCCTTGTTGAACTTTTTAAGTGGTTCACTGCCATTCCCAATCGCTTCGAGTGCTTTGGTTGCCTCATCCTGCATGCGCTTCTCATCAATAAAGCCACCGGCTTTGTGCATGATCTGGTGCTTGGTGTTCATGAAAAGGCAATAAGGCACATTGGTGATACCCCAGTTGGTCAACCTGAAATTGTTGGCCAGGATGCTTGGGTCCATCCGATAGTTGATAAACTTGTCGTTATACAAGTCACCAACGTTTTTGCTGACAAGCACCTTTTCCATTTGCTGGCTGATGTGGCAGTACTTGGCACTGACCAGCACGAAAATGGGCTTGTTCTTGGTCTTCGATAACTTTTGGACTGTTGTCCAGCTACCTTGTTGGAAACGGATTCCATCCCTTGTGCGCGTTGTGAAACCACAAACGCATAACACAACGATGATGAGGGTCATAGTTGTTCTCATAATAAAAGCATTTAGTCCAGCTAAGGTATTGCGGCTTTTGATATTCACCAAATTTTTAGTGGATTATTTTCCCACCATTTCGCCCAATAGCGGTGGATAAGTGGCTAACTCACTGATTGTCAAAGTGCATATATGTGGATAAGTTTTGGCGCCATTCATAGTGCTGTCCTGCAGAAATTCCAAGTTTCGAGTGTTCTGCAGGCGGATTTAAATTTTCGAGTTTACCAAGGCCAGGATTTCGGCAATTTGCACTTCGCTCTGCTCTGCAAGTTTTCGTGCTTCGCCTGATATTTTGATTGCCTCAGCTGATTCATCGCCTTTCAGGTTTATCATCACATTCAGCAGCGCGCCCTGTATGGCCGCCTGTGCGCACAGCGCACCCACTCCTACATCTGTAATAGAATTTGGATTACCCTTGCCCGCCATTTCCCCCAGCAGAGGCAGGGTGGCGGCGGCCGCCCTGATTGTGCGCAACGGAACGTCAGCAGCCCCCTGGCTTGCTTGCTTTATGGCATTTGCCCTGTGTGCAGCTTCACTTTCTGTTGCCTTTGGCAGGCTGAATGCCGACATCACGGCATCGAAAGATTGCGTGTCTTCATCAATCAGGCCCAGCAATTCCATCCGCAAGGTTTCACTCGCCTGGGCAATGGTGCTATAAAAATCTACTTTTTCTTCCCACCCTCTTTTGTTGGCTGAAAGATTGGCTACCATCGCAGCAAGGCTGGCCCCCAGCATGCCGCACAGGGCTGCTACACTTCCGCCACCTGGGGCTGCGGATTCGCTTGCAGTTATCTCTCCAAATGCAGCCACGGTTGATTGTGCAAGGCGATCGTTTTCGCTTTCAGCGAGTTTGTATTCGATTACCCGTTCTTCCAGTTTGAATGGCCCGAGCTCTGACAGCCCGAAGGTTTTGGCGGCAATCTCGGCAATTTCCTTGTTAGGGATACCTGCACTTCGCCGCTGTTTTTTCAGATAATGCTTTCCAGCTTCCACCATTGCGCTCAGCGGAACAAGTCCGATTAACTCGCTGCCGGTTACGCGAACCCCTCTTTTTGCAGCCGCTTCTACTGCGGTATCGAACGCAACATGCAAAGGCGTTGCCCCAATGTCGGTAATATTCATCGAGACCTGGGCAATGCCATATTCCTCAATGTACCATCCGATTGCCTTTACCCCTTTCAGCAGGCCTGGCTGACGCAGTGGATTCCCCTCTTCATCGCGCAAAATTTCAGATGCTGGGTCTGCAGTGGTTCGCTTTACCCGTCCCTGTTCCCTTAAATCGAAAGCAATGGCATTGGCCAGCCTTACACTTTTGGTATTGAGGTTAATATTATAGGCAATTAAAAAATTACGGGCACCGATTACGGTAGCACCGCTTTTGGGGTTGAATTCTGTCGGCCCGTAATCTGGCTGCCAATTTTCTTGTTTCATCTTGGCCTCAAGCCCCTCATATTCGTCTTCTCTGATGACGGCCAAGTTCTTCCTCAAGGGGTGCTTTGCGGCGGCCTCATAGGTATATACGGGTATCCCCAGCTGCTCCCCTACCCTTTTGGCCAGTTTGTGCGCCCACTCAGCGGTTTCCTCAAGCGAAATGCCCTGTATGGGGATCAATGGGCACACATCAGTTGCGCCCATTCTGGGGTGCTCACCAGTGTGCCGTGCCATGTCAATCAATTCAGCCGCCGCCTTGATTCCCTGGAAAGCGGCTTCAATTACATCCGCTGCTGTGCCTGCGATTGTCATGACTGTGCGATTGGTTGCCTTGCCCGGATCAACGTGTAAAAGTTTTGCATCACCAGCATTTTTTATCGCCTCGGCAATGGCATTGATAATTTCAGGATTTTTCCCCTCACTGAAATTGGGCACACACTCTATGATTTGCTTCATTGACTTACTATATTATATGGTTCAGATTTTTTCGCTTCAATCAACTCTCTTTCCGTCCATCCAAACACTGCCAATGGATGAATGTCCGAAATGATAGGCTATAGTTAAAGGAGAATGCCTGGGTTTCAGGATGATGAAACTTGCACGTTTACCCACTGCAAAACTGCCCAATTCACTTTCGATGCCCAAAGCTGCCGCGGCATTTATGGTAAGTGCATTTAATGCTTCTTCAGGCAGCATCCGCATTTGAGTTACTGCCAAAGCGAAAATTAAATTCAGATTGCTGCAGGGTGCTGTACCAGGGTTAAAATCGCTGGCCAAAGCAAGCGTGGCACCTGCCGAAATCATTTCACGAGCAGGTGCATAAGGCAGGTTAAGGAAAAAAGAGCAGCCGGGTAGCATCACCCCGATTACATCCGAATCAGCCAATTGGGTGATCAGATCATCCGACAGATGTTCGAGGTGGTCGGCACTTGTTGCTCCCGCTTTTATTGCGGTTTCGACTCCCCCGCTCAGGCCCATCTGATTTGCATGCACCTTGCCTTGCAACCCAGCGCGTTGCGCAGTTTCCAGTATCTGGAGAGTTTCCGAAGGAGAAAAATATCCCAATTCACAAAAAACGTCTGCAAAATCAGCGAGGCCCTGGCGTGCTACTTCCGGCAGCATTTCTTCGCAAACCATTCTTACATATTCAGCCTGATTAGCCTTGTGGTCAAGTGGCACGGCATGGGCGCCGAGGAATGTTGCTTTTACTGGGATAGGCAGTTCTTGCCGAAGCCGCCGAATCACCCTGAGCATTTTCAGTTCGTTTGATAGAGATAAGCCATATCCGCTTTTGATTTCGAGGGCAGCAGTGCCAAGTTTGATGGCATCCCATGCGCGGACAAGAGCAGACTGAAAAAGATCTTCCTCGTCAGCCAAAGCCATTTTTTTGGCACTGTTGAGTATGCCCCCCCCGCCCGCAGCTATTTGCTGATAAGTTGCCCCCTGCAGCCTCATCCTGTATTCATCCTCTCTGCTGGCAGGGTAAACCATATGGGTGTGGCAGTCAATAAAGCCAGGGATTACTTCGCATCCCTCTGCGTCCACGATGGATTCCGAATCGGGAGGAATGCCAACCCCAATCGCTGAGATTCGGCCCTTTTTTACTTTCAGCCAGGCGTTTGCCAGGGCATTTGCATCCGATAAAGACGCGCCCTTTAGCCTGGGCGAACTGTGCACACAATGCAGCCTGCCGATATTTGTCAGCACATACTCATCTTGCTGATGCATTACAATCAGGATTATTTGCGGGCACTGCAGGCAAAGGTAACTTTTGGCGAAAAGGTGTATGCAGCCCCCACTGCCACCATCATCGGCGCCGTCAATCTTGGCAATTTATGCTCAGTGTGGTTTGGCGCTGTTCTCAGGGCCGATAAGGATAGGATTATAGTTGGCGATGGCAGCAACATTCAGGATAATGCAGTTCTGCATGTCGATCCAGGCAAGCCCATTACGATTGGAGAGGGTGTGACAATAGGGCACGCTGCTGTAATCCACGGCTGCACAATCGGCAGCAATTGCATTATTGGCATGGGCGCTACGGTGCTGAATGGCGCAGTAATAGGTGAAAAC
>CBDTVD010000002.1:0-25090 GCA_965363965.1 uncultured bacterium | reverse complement strand
AATTACAACAAAGAAAACCAATGGAAAGCGTCTTAAACCAACACCACCAACACCCAGGGGCGCAGCACAAAGTAGGTGTTGTGCAGCGGAATGTCTATGGCCGCATTGCCCAGGAACAGCCCAGTCAGTCCGCCGCTGATGAACAGGCTCACCAGCCCGATGGCAAACATCATTGCAGGCGTAAATACAATGTTCCCCCGCCACAGTGTTGCCAGATAGTTAAAAGTTTTGACAGCTGATGGCACTGCAATAATCAGCGTAGCAATCAGGAAAACGCTCCCCAAAAATGGATTCATCCCTGTTACAAACATGTGGTGGCCCCACACCAAAAAGCTCAGCAGCGCAATTGCAAGAATAGACCCGATCATCGCCCGATAACCGAAAATGGGTTTGCGGCTCATGGTCGCAATCACCTCTGATGCAATGCCCAGCGCAGGCAGCAGCACGATATAAACCTCGGGGTGGCCCAAAAACCAGAAAAGATGCTGAAACAGCACCGCGCTTCCGCCAACGTGCTCAACTCCGCCGGTTACCCCTGTCCAGATGTCGCTCAAGTAAAAACTGGTGCCCAGGTTCCGGTCAAAAAGCAGCAGTACCACTGCAGCAAAAAGCACCGGAAAACTCAGGATACCCAGAATTGCCGTTACAAAAAATGCCCAGATTGTCAGTGGCATTCTGGTCATGTGCATTCCCGTGGCCCGCATGTTCAGCACCGTGCTCACATAGTTCAATGCTCCCATAAGGCTGCTTCCTATAAACAGTGCCATGCTGAAAAGCCAGAGGCTCATGCCCAGGCCCGAGCCTGATATGGTCATCGGCAGTGCACTCAGCGGCGGATATATTGTCCAGCCGGCTGACGCAGGGCCAGTTGAGATAAACAGGCTGATGAACATGATCACACTGCTGCTGAAAAAGAACCAGTAGCTCAGCATATTAACAAACGGACTTGCCATGTCCCTGGCACCGATCTGCAGCGGAATCAGCAAATTGCTGAATGTGCCTGAGAGGCCGGCTGTCAGCACAAAAAATACCATGATGGTACCGTGAATGGTTACCATCGCCAGATAAAATGATGGGTCGAGTGCACCTTTTCCAGTGCTCTCACTCACTTTTATCCATTGCCCCAGGATAGGGCGCAGAAAACTCATGTCCGCATCCGGAAACCCGAGTTGGATTCTGAATAAACTTGACAACAATCCCCCGACAATCCCCATCAGCATACCAGTGATGATGAATTGCTTGGCAATCATCTTGTGGTCCTGGCTGAAAACGTACTTCGTCCAGAACGTTTCCTTATGGTGATCACCGTGCGTTTCGGCCTGGCTATGTGCAGGTGCAGTTATTACGGCTGACATCCTATTTTTTTCTTCTTTTTTTATTTCTTTTTTACTTTCAGTTTTTTTTATCGCTGGCTGCTTTTCATCGCCGATGCACCAACAATATGGCCTTGGGTGGTGTCAACCTCTGCGGGTTTGGCACCCCCGCCCGTGTACATCACAGCCTGGGCCTTTTTCCAGTTGCTGTATGTCAGCACATCATCCACCACCACCACACGGCGCATGTTATAGTGGGCACTGCCGCAAAGCTGGTTGCAGGCAAGCTCATAATCAAAGTCTGGTTCGTTCAATTGCTCACGCATTTCCCCTGTGGTAAACAGCGGCGTAAACCTGATCCTGTTGTCCATGCCTGGCTGTACATACATCTGCATGCCAAAGTGCGGCAGATAGGCAGCATGCAGCACATCGCGGCTTCGCAGCTTCAGATAAACGTTTTTCCCTTTGGGCAGGTGCAATTCCTTGGTGTTGAAATCATCGTGCGATGCAGGGTCGTTAAAGTCAACCCCCAGCGGATTGGTGCCCGGGTCTATCATTCTGAAATCAGTCTTGCCGAAGACACCGTCTGCACCTGGATACCTGAATTCCCACCCGAACTGATAAGCAAACAGCTCAATCATTTCAGGATTATTGTCTGGGTTACCGGTGGCCTTGTTCCAGGTGCGGAAACCATAGGTTACCAATGCCGTCAAAACAATGGCTGGTATAATTGTCCACACAAATTCCAGCATGTTGTTGTGGGGATAAAAATATGCCTTTTTCCCTTCCCTGTGCCGATACTGCCATGCAAATAAGCACAGTGCAATAAACGTTACAATGAATACCGGAAAGGTGATCATCATCGTGATATCAAACAGGTTTTTGATTTCTGCACCCACGTCGCTGGCAGGGTGGTCGAGCTGCTTGCCCCAGTGGATGGTTATTTCATAGTACATGGCATAAAAGCCCACAATCAAAAACACGGGGAAAAGGATGGCATTCACCCATTGCAGCCGCCGGTCGCTGCGCGGCACATACAAATCATCCGATTTTTTTGCCTTCGCTGTGCCCAGCACTTTCCTGAAAACTCGCAGCGAGATGATAACTGTAATCGCCAGCAGCGCAATTACCAGATAAAACAGCCACCGCAGGCTGCCCCCGTCCTTTTCTATCGGGGCGAAATTTCCGCCCGGGGCTGCTGCACCTGCTGCCAGTGGCTCTTCTTTCATTCCGCCGCCATCTACATATTCCACCACATCCCTGATGTCGTTGTCTTTCAGGGTGGGAAATGCATTCATAATAGAGGGAGCATACTGCTGAAAAAGCGAGGTTACGTAAGGGTCTTTTCCATTTAATGCCGTAGGGTTATGGATAAACTCCCCCATCCGCTTCAAATCTCCGTTCCAGCGCTTTTTCACCCCCACCAGGTTGGGGCCCACCAGCACACTCCCCAGCTGGTGGCAGCTGGTGCAGTTCAGTTCAAAAATCGCTTTCCCGTTGTCCAGGTCGGCTTCTGCTTCCTGGGCCTTGCCAGGCAAGGCAAGGCAGAGGGCAAGGAAAAATGGAGTAATCCGCTTTGCCAGGCCTGCTATTCGCTCTGTCATCTTATGGCTGTGCACTGTAAAAATTGGATGCAAAATTAACCATTCTCCACCCATCACCTCAACCTTTTTGCACCACTATCGGCGATGATTTTTCATCCCAGCCGCTTATTTAGACGGATTCGATATTACTCAGCCCCAGCCGCCGCTCTATGCCAGCATACTCTGATGGTATGTTCGATGCCAGTAATACTGTCCGGCCCTGGCTGAACTCATCAAATGCGCTGTGGAACCACCTGATTCCCTGCTCATCCAGGTTGGCAGTGGGCTCATCGAGCAGCAGCAGGGGCTCGGCGAAACCCAGCGCAAGCAATAGTTTCACCCTCTGCCGCATTCCGCTGCTGAACTCTTTGATTGGTTTTTGCCTGTGCGGGCCCAAGCCACACCCTTCCACCAGGCCACCAAGTCCAGGGCTTGCCTTTTTAAACTGACCGTGGAAACTCAGCAGTTCGCTCAGCGTCAGTTCATCCGGCACCGACAGATAGGGGGCTGCAAATGCAATGTGCTTGTATATGTCCGCCGCTTTCAAATCTCTGCCCGCTGCCTGCCACTTAATTTCCCCGGCGTCAGGCGAAACATTTCCGGCAAGCATTTTTATCAGCGTGCTTTTGCCGCTTCCATTCTTTCCAATAAAAGCCATGTGCTCACCCTCATTTATCGTAAAGGTCAGATTTTTGAGCACCCATTGGCCGCCATAGATTTTCCCCAGGCCGCTGGTTTCAATTTTCAGCCCAGCCATCTCTTGCAATTTTGATTGGCAGAAATGCTGATGGGCTTGCCTTAAATGCGCAGGCCGCGCATCACACCCCGGTCACTTTTGCGGATGAACCCGACAATTTCATCCCGCTCTTCTGTGGGCGGGCATTGGGCCTCTATCATCATCAGCGCCTGGCTGATGTTATAACCCTTCATGTAAACCATCCGATAAATGTCCTGAATCTCGGCTATCTTTTCCTGGGTATAACCGCGCCTGCGCAGCCCAATGGAATTGATGCCGACATAGCTCATTGGCTCTCGGGCAGCTTTTGTATAGGGGGGCACATCTTTCCGCACCAGGCTGCCGCCCGAAATCATTGCATGCTGGCCGATGTTGGTGAATTGGTGCACAGCGGATAGCCCACCGATAATGGCATGGTCGCCTACCTTCACGTGGCCTGCCAGGTTCACCGCGTTTGCAATAATGCAGTTTTTGCCGATTACACAATCATGGGCAATGTGGCTGTATGCCATCAGCAGCGCATTGTCGCCAACAACAGTCTTCCACTTGTCGCGTGTGCCGCGATTAACAGTTACATACTCCCTGATGACGACATTGTTGCCGATAACGGTCAAAGTTTCCTCATTCCTGAACTTTAAGTCCTGGGGTATTGCACTGATTACTGCCCCAGGGAATATCCTGCAGTTTTTTCCGATTCTGGCCCCTTCCATTATCGTCACATGGCTGCCAATCCATGTGCCGTCTTCAATCTCTGCATCCTTATGAATGGTTACAAAGGGCTCAATGGCGACATTCTGACCAATTTTAGCCGATGGGTGAATGTAGGCGAGCGGTTGATGCATGCGCTGGGTTAGGGGCTGAATTAATGCTTCTTGGGGTTGTGCCACTGCTTACTTTTTCTTTACTATTTGGGCCATTATTTCGGCCTCGGTTACAATGCGGTTTCCAACGAATATCTGGCCCCGCATAATGGCTATGCCGCGACGGGGAGGGGCTACCAATTCCATTCTGATTTTCAAAGTGTCGCCCGGCACGACCTTTTCCTTGAACTTGACGTTATCAATCTTCAGAAACAGCGTGGTGTATTTGTCGGGGTCTTCTATGCCGCTCAAAATCATCACCCCGCCAACTTGTGCCATCGCTTCAATCTGCAGCACCCCGGGCATTATTGGGTTGCCTGGAAAGTGGCCCCTGAAATAGTACTCGTTCAGCGTAACATTTTTTATCCCGATGATGTGGGTCGGGCTCAGGTCAATGATTTTATCAACAAACACAAAGGGGTCATCATGCGGCAAAAATCTTTTGATATCAATCGCATCAAAAATGGGCTTTTCACTCGGGTCATACACCGGCACTCCCGCGCTGCGCTTTGTCTTTTGCAGCATCCGCTTTATTTTTTTGGCGAATGCAATGTTGGCGGCATGCCCAGGGCGGGCAGCCATCACCTGCGCTTTTATCGGCGCACCCACAAGTGCCAGGTCTCCTATTAAATCCAGCAGTTTATGCCTTGCCGGCTCATTTTGATATCTCAGCCGGGCATTGTTCAATATCCCCTCCTGCTCAACATCTATGTTTTCTTTGTTGAAAACCCTCGCCAGATTTTTCAGTTTTTCTGGTTCCAGTTTCCTGTCGACAATCACAATGGCATTGTTCAGGTCTCCGCCTTTAATCAGGTTGCGCGATAACAGTTCCTCCAGTTCATGCAGAAAACAAAATGTCCGGCTGCTGGCGATTTCCCTGCGGAACTCACTGATGTTTGATATGCTCGCATGCTGGCTACCCAAAACGGTCGAGTTGTAGTCAACCATCACCGTCAGTCTGTATCCGTCAAGCGGCATTGCAATCATCTCTACACTTCGCTCAGGCTCGCTGTAATGGATGTTTGATGTTACTTCGAAATATTCCCGCTCGGCTTGCTGCTCTTGCAGCCCGCTTTTCAGCAGGGTGTCTACAAACTCCTGGGCGCTGCCGTCCATGATTGGGGTTTCCATGCCATCCAGTTCAATCAGGCAATTGTCTATTTCCAGCCCAGCCAGCGCTGCCAGCGTGTGCTCGATTGTGCCGATTTTCACATCTCCTACGCCGATGGTTGTCCCTCGGCTCAGGTCAACTACATTGTCAACATCTGCATCAATCACAGGCTGACCGGGCAAGTCAACTCGCCGAAATTTAAAGCCGTGGTTCTCTGCCGCCGGCAGAAAGGTCATCGTTACCTCCTGGCCAGAATGGAGCCCTACTCCACATACGCTGACAGGTTCTTTTATGGTGGATTGCTTTGCGTTCATCCAGTTTTTTCCTTCTCCAGTATTTTTTTCATCTCTGTTTCCAGAGTCTGAATTGTCCGGTAAAGTTCCGGCAATTTTTTGATAACCACTTGCACCCTTGCTGCAAGCCTTGCTTCGATGGCTGGCGAGCCGAACCATTTGCCATCCTCAACGGTGAGGCTGCTGGCTACCCCGCTCTGCGCTGCAACCTGGCTGCCAGGGGCTAAATTGATGTGCCCGATGATGCCCACCTGCCCGCCGATGCTGCTGCCAGCACCCACTTTCGTGCTGCCCGATACACCTGCCTGCGCTGCCATCACCGTGTTTTCCCCGATTTCGACATTATGCGCAATCTGGATCAGGTTGTCTAATTTCACTCCCTGCCCGATGACGGTCGCATTCAGGGTGGCCCTGTCTATCGTGGTGTTTGCACCTATTTCGACATTGTCTTTTATGATCACTTTGCCCAGCTGGGGCACCTTGGCATAACTGCCGTCAGCACCCCTGGCAAATCCGAAACCATCGCTGCCGATTACAGCACCCGAGTGAATGATGCAGCCGCGCCCGATTTCGGTGCGCGCATAGATTTTTGCCCCTGCGTAAATGATTGTGTTTTCCCCTATCAACGCATCATCGCCAATGAAACAATGGGGATAAATCTGCACGCCGCTGGCCAGTTTCACTCGGTCGCCAATGTAGGCAAAGGCACCTATGTAATTGTTTTCCTCTGTTTGGCAGCCTTGCCCGATGTGGCTGGGCTGCTCAATTCCCATTTTGCCTGGCCCGCCCCCGTTCATCATCTGCAGCAGTTGGCTCAGCGTCTGATACACATTTTCCACAAATATCAGCTCTGCTGAAACCGCCTGCTGCGGAATAAAGCTGCGCTCAACCAGCACAGCGGATGCTTTTGTGCTGTAAAGGTGCTGGGTATATTTTGGGTTCGATAAAAAACTCAGTGCACCTGCTTCAGCCTGGTCAATCGGGGCAAAGCCGCTTATTTCCTGCTGTCCTTCACCCGTATGGGTGCCGCCAGCCATCCTGGCGATGTCTGCAATGGTCAGCCCGGTCATTGCAATTCCTCCAGGCCTTTTGGGAGAACCATAAGATACTTGACGATAGGATTGAGCGGGACGTTGGGAAGCCCCTCCGTTTTTATGCTCGAAAATTCTTCCAGCCTCCCATTTCGCCGCTTGATTATGATGGGGTCAGTCTCACGGTCATACACCGTAAACTTTATTTCCCCAGCGTGCAGCACATAGCTCAGGTCATCAAACAGCTCATGATACTGCGCCGGCAATAGCTTTAATTTTTTCTCGATTTCCTCTGGGCTGTATGGAACATGGCTGAATCTGGTTTCGAAAAGTTTTCGGTCCATCAGGCTCCGGCAAAGCATCCTCAGCATGGGGTCAGGGTGGGTTGTCCACATTTTCAGCGCCTGCCAAATGTCGGTGTCATCCAGGTTTAAAAACCGATTCAGCAATTCTTCGCTCAGCCTGGGCTTCTCTTCATCAATGCTCAGAAAATACGCAAGTTCTTCTGCCCCCTGTCCGGCACCTGCTTTTATCTGCCTGGCCCGCCGAAAAATCTGAATCAGCATGTACTCGGCCGCCAGCACTGCCTTGTGAAAGTAAACCTGAAAATACATGAATCGCCGCGCCGAGAGATAATTCTCAATGCTCCAGATTCCCTTTTCCTCCACCACCAGCTCATCATTCACCACATCAAACATGTGGATCAGCCGGTTACCCCCGATGCTGCCCTCAACCACCCCCGTGTAGAACGAGTCCCGCTGCAGATAATCGAGCCTGTCTATGTCCAGCTGGCTGTGGATCAGCTGCCGCAAAAACGGCCGAGGATACTTGCCTTCCCAAATCTCGATGGCCAGGCTCAGCACTTCATCGCCGCCCAAAAAACTTTCCTGCTGTTTCAGCAGGGCAATTCCCACTTCCTCATGTGTTACCCCAGGCACCAGTATCCCTTCCAGCGCATGGCTGAATGGGCTGTGCCCTATATCATGCATCAGTATCGCCAGCCCAACAGCTTCAGCCTCCGTATCTGAAATTTCGACCCCCTTTTGCTTCAGCAGGTTCAGCGTTTCACTCAGAAGGTAAAAAGCACCCAGCCCATGGCTGAAACGGCTGTGGGTGGCACCAGGATAAACATAGCTGGTCAGCCCAAGCTGCGATATCCGCCGCAGCCGCTGATAAGTGGAAGAATTCAGATTAGTGAACAATCTCCCCAGGGGCAGCTTAATCAGGCCGTAGAGGGGGTCGTTCACAATTCTGATTCTCCTCAACTTTGCAGCTCCCCGCGCGGGGGCCGCAAAGATAACCCCATGCATAAAACCCTCAATTTTTGCGTTCTCTGCTTTCAGCAACCTTAAATATTTTCTTATCCCCCTTACCCCATAATGCAAGAAACCCGAATCCTGTGGGCTGATGATGAAATCGAGTACCTCAAACCACATATCCTCATCCTTCAGGGAAAAGGATTTAAAGTGGACACCGTCCTCAGCGGAAATGAGGCCATTGACAAAAACCGCGAGAATCACTACGACGTGATTTTTCTGGATGAAAACATGCCTGGCGTCTCAGGGCTTGTCGCCCTCGAAACCATCAAGCGCGATAGGCCAGATGTCCACGTGGTGATGATTACCAAAAGCGAGGAAGAAAATGTGATGGATTCCGCCATTGGCAGCCAAATTTCCGATTATCTCATCAAACCGGTAAACCCCAGCCAGATCATCCTCACCCTAAAACGCCTGCTTGAAAACCGCCGATTGATTACCCAGAAAACTGTTGACAGTTATCGCCAGAATTTCAGCCAGCTCTCAGTCAACCTCAACGATAGCCTTTCCATCCCAGAGTGGAAGCAGGTATATCGCGAATTGGTTTATTGGGAAATGCAGATGGAACGCGGCGAGCAGACCGGCATGGAAGAGGTCCTCACCAGCCAATACACTGAAGCCAACGGCCTCTTCTGCCGATTCATCCAGCGCAATTACATCGACTTGCTCCATCAGAAAACCGAAACTGAACTGATGAGCCACAACCTGCTCGATAAAAAAGTCAAACCCCTCCTGCTGGAAAATGATGAGCCGGTCTTTCTTTTTTTGATTGACAACCTCCGCTTCGACCAATGGAAAACCCTGCAGTCCCTCATCGGCGAAGGGTTTCGAATTACAGACGACAATCTATACCTCAGCATTTTGCCCACTGCCACCAACTATAGCCGAAATGCACTTTTTGCAGGCATGATGCCCAGCGAAATCGAAAAAAGATACCCGAAACTCTGGCTCAATGATGAAGATGAAGGCGGGAAAAACATGCATGAGGAAGAATTGCTTGGCGAGTGGCTCCGCCGAAACAACTTCAATTTTAAATTTTCCTACACCAAAATCACCAACCTCGAGGCTGGAAAAAATCTGGCTAACAGCATGGCTGGAATGATGAAAAGCCGGCTCAATATCATCGTTTACAATTTTGTTGACTTGCTCAGCCACGTCCGAACCGAAATGGAGGTTATCAAAGAACTGGCTGAGGATGAGCAGGCTTACCGCAACCTAACCCTCACATGGTTTCAAAATTCACCGCTGCTTGACGCCCTAAGGAAACTCCAGGATAAACCTGTAAAAATCATCATCACCACAGACCATGGCTCAACAAAAGTCAAACGCCCAAGCAAAATGGTCGCAGAGCGCAGTGCCTCCACCAACCTCCGATACAAAACAGGCCGCAACCTGAAGTGGGAGGATAAAGAGGTTTTTGCCGTAAAAAACCCCTCTGATGCATTTTTGCCCAAGCAGCATGTCAGTTCCAGCTACGCTTTCGCAATAGAAGATTACTTCTTTGTCTATCCCAACAACATGAATTACTATGTGGGCTTGTTTAAAAATACCTTTCAGCATGGCGGAATATCTATGGAGGAAATGCTGATTCCCTATGTCGAGCTCCGGCGAAAATAATCTCCCGTTTTTTCAGCCAACCCGGGTGCAATTGGCCGATTGGCCCCAAGTTGCCGAGCAGCTGGCACCCATCATTCAAAAACTTGGCACAGCCGTTTTTATTGGTGAGGTTGGTGCTGGCAAAACCACACTCATCCAATCGCTCTGCATGCAATTGGGTGTAATCGAGCCAGTGGACAGCCCCACCTTTTCGATTGTTAATGAATATCAGGGCATCCAGCCTGTTTACCATTTCGACCTTTACAGAATATCCTCAGATCGTGAACTGCTCGGCATTGGGTTTCTCGATTACCTGGCCCAGGGTGCCATCTGCCTGATTGAATGGCCAGACCCTGCGCTGCCCTACCTTGATTACCCTGTTCTCAAAATCGAGCTCCGCCACGATGGCCCCTCCAGAACCATTCGCACCGAAATACTTTCTTAAGCCGTAACTTTATCCCAATCACTATGAGGACGCCTGCTGGATTTACTGAACTTGCCAAAGAAGCTGTATTGGTGCCACAGGAGGTGCTTGTGCAATCAAAGCGCGGCGCAGAGGGGCTTACTATCGGTATCCCCAGGGAATCCAGCTTTCAGGAGACCCGGATTGCCCTCACTCCCCATGCTGTCCAGCTCCTCACCGATAACGGCTTCACTGTCCTCATAGAGTCTAAAGCAGGCAAAGAAGGCAAGTTTGGCGACAAAGTTTATGAGCAGTCCGGGGCCAGAATTGTCCTCAATCGCGAGGAGGTTTTCGGGGCCAAAGTGGTCGTCAAGGTCAGCCTCCCAACCGAGGAAGAAATAAAACTGCTTGGTGAAGGCTCAACCCTCATCAGCGCCCTCCACCTTGCCATGCTCAAGCCCGAGCGCCTCAAGCAGATGATGGCAAAAAACATCACCGCGCTGTGCTTTGAGTTTCTTCAGGATGATACAGGGGCCTATCCTGTCATCCAGGCCATGAGCGAAATTGCAGGCAGCCTTTCAATCATCATCGCCAGCGAGTACCTCTCCAACATTTACCACGGAAAAGGCGTGATGCTGGGCGGCATTGTAGGGATTCCCCCCAGTGAAGTAGTTATCCTCGGTGCAGGCATGGTGGGCATCCACGCCGCCCGCACCGCTTCAGCGCTCGGTGCCGTCGTCAAGGTTTTTGATTCTTCTTTGGCACGGCTTCGCCGTTTTCAGAGTGAAATGCCAAACCCCTGCTATACCTCAGTCCTTCAGCCGCACATTCTGCTCAAGGCGCTCAAAACGGCCGATGTGGCCATTGGTGCCATCAGAGCAGGCGAGGGCAGCACTCCGCATGTGGTCAGCGAGGAAATGGTGATGCAGATGAAGCCCGGTTCAGTCATCGTTGATGTCAGCATAGACCAGGGCGGCTGTTTCGAGACCAGCAAGGTTACAACCCACACTCATCCCATTTTCGAGAAGCACGGCGTAATTCATTATTGTGTGCCCAACATCGCCAGCCGCGTTGCACGCACCGCCAGCTATGCCCTCAGCAACATCCTGACACCCATCCTGCTGGACATCGCAGGCCACGGTGGCATCAAACCATACTTGTGGGCCACCAAAGGCAGCCGCCACGGCACCTACATCTACAAAGGAATGCTCACCAATATCAATCTGGCTGAGCGTTTCAAACTCCCCCACAAAGACCTCAATCTCCTGGTAACTGCCGATTTTTCGGGCTAATAAAAAAAGCCTGATACCCAGCTGCAAAACAGGGTACCAGGCTCGATTTTTTATGCCCTAAAAGTCAGGTAAGGGTTACTTCACCTTGACAAACTTGGAACTTTGGGTGCTGCTGGCCCCGCGCACCACTGTGTAGTATTCACCTGCAGGCAGATCTTTAACTGCTTCAATGCTGTAAAAATGCTGGCCCGCACCCTGGGCAATCCTGGTTTCCTGATGCATCACCTGGCCCGCCGAGTTCAAGATCAAAATCTGATATTGCTTGCCATCCCCCGCATTCAGCCTGATGGTGACTTCCTGAGCCGTTGGGTTGGGGAATAATTGCAGTTCTCCATTGTCATCCAATGCTGTTTCGGCAGCAATGGGGCTGGCGGTGTTGCATTTGCGTTTTACAGCACAGCCTTTCATTGGCTTGGCACTCAATCGTTTGCTGCTGTCAACATTGTATATGTAGTATTGGCTCACCAGGTAAAAAGTGTTGCTGCAGGCGGTGCATTTGCCCTTGCTGCTCAGTTCGCCGCTGGCGCACCATTGTATCGTGTCGCCGAACTCGTCATAAAAAATGGTGTTCCCGCTTTTATAAACTGTGGTGATGGAATCCGTCAGCGCAGCATTGCGATACAGCGTATAAGCATATCCATCCCTCAGCAGCACATTTTCATCCGTTTTCACGCTGCTTGATGTGCCCGTATACTCTATCACCGTGGTTGAGCTGTTGCTGCCGCTTGCACTGATTACCCCGCACTTGGCAGGGTCGAGCCTGATGGTGTCGCCAGCAGGGTCACGCACCACACCGAATGTATCCCCTGCACTCAGCGCACCTGCCTTGCCATCTTTATATAGCCTTAAGTAAGCTATATAGTCGAAATCAAGTCCCACAGCCGAGGCACCGAATGCATTGAAGAAATTGATCAGCTCAGTGCGATAATCATAGGGATTGATGATTTTGGTGTCGAAGTAAAAAGTGTTGACACTATACGTAACGCCAGGGAAAATAATGGCTTTCAGGGTAAGCGCCACCGAGTCAAACTCGGCTATTGTCTTGATCCTGATCAAGTCCAGCGGCTTCCGGCTTCGGTCATCTTTCAGGGGTTCCAGGTATTGGTCTGGGCTGATGGCGATGTTGCTGGAGTTGGCAATCTGCGGGGTCGCAGTTGCATAAACCAGCCTAAGCCTGAAAGTGGTGGCCTGATGGGTGTAAGTAGGTATCCTCAGCAGATAACTGCCCGTCTGGCTGTTGGGCGTAAACACCTTTAACGTGTCGCCTCCGCCGCCGAAGCTGCCGCTTGCACCGCTTAGCAGAATATACGCTTTGGTGCCAGGCGCCGGCGATATGCCCAGGTTGTAATAGGCAGTGATGGTGTCACCTGCAAACACAGATGACCTTGATGTGCTGATGCTGGCTGCACCAGCTTCCAGTGCCAGCATACATAAGGCAAGGCACAGGGTCAGGGTAAGGTTCTTTATCATAGTAATTTGGAGTTTCTTTTGGCTCGAATGCTTTTTCAGTTTTTCCTCAGCCGCGGTTGCCCTTCAGGACATCGCGAATTTCCATCAGCAATTGGATGTCCTGGGGAGTTTCGGCGGCCACCGGTGCCACTTTTTTCTTTCTATGAAGGGTATTCATCAGCTTCACCAGCAAAAACACGCAAAAAGCGATTATGATAAAGCTGATAACAGTTTGGATGAAGTTTCCCCAGTTTACAGTTACAGTTTCAGCAGGTGTAGGCCCATTTTTCAGCACCGTCTTCAGGGCAGTAAAATCCACGCCGCCGATAAGCAAGCCAATCGGCGGCATGATGATGTCATCCACCAGCGAGCTTACTATTTTCCCGAATGCAGCACCAATAACCACACCCACTGCCAAGTCAATCACGTTGCCCCGCAGCGCAAACTCTCTGAATTCTTTGATGACACTCATCCCGATTCTTTAATCAGGTGCAATAATACACAGCATTTCTCACCAATCCTGCCCCGCCCAGCCGCGGTACAGTTGTTTCTGCCCTTCCGTGGCACTGTCCAGCTTGGCAAAACTCAGCACATCATACCATGTCTGTGCCGCAGCATTCAGCGTATAGCCCTGCAGCTTTCCGCCCCTTTGCACCACAAACTGGGCAGTTGGCTCACATTTCAGCTCTGCCAGGTTGCTCTCAGTTAATATCTTGCCTTCCACTGCAACAATGGTGTCTCCCACGCTCAGCCCTGCTGAGTCCGCTGGGCTATCCAGTGCAATGCCGATTATGGTCACCTTCAGCCCCTCTCCTTTTGTTCTGATGCCAAAAGCGCGTTCCAGCAGCAGCGTGCTTGGTGTTTTTAACAGCTGGCAGCCTACCAGTTTCAGGGCGTCGTTCAGCGGCCCTTCAATCGGGGTGGTGCCCCACAGGTAGTGTTTAAAAAATTCAGGGTCAACCCCTGGCGCACGGCTATACACCATTCGCTCAATGTCTGCCTGCTGATATCCGCCCGACCCATCCCCGAACTCCTGCCAAAGTGCCCGCAATAAGGTATCAGTGCTTTCAGCGCCGCCTGTGGCAGCCCTCATGCGCAGGTCCAGCATCAGGCTCACCAGCATTCCTTTGTAATACATGTTCACCCGGCGGTCGGGTGCGCTTGGCCTGTATCCGTCCACCCAGCTGTCCCAGCTGCTCATCGCCAGGCTCATGTGCGCCCTGCCGTTGCTCTCAAAATGCCGCTGAAGGTGGCGCTGAGTCTCCCTGCTGAAATCCTCGAATGTAAACAAGCCGCAGCGCAGCAGCATCAGGTCACCATAATATGTAGTTATGCCCTCTGCTGCCCAGCCCATGTAGCTGTACTGCGCCTGCCGATAATCATATGGCAGCCAATCCGCTGGCCTTATTGCTTTCACATTCCAGGCATGGAAAAGCTCATGGCTGCTCAGGCCCAGCAAACTCCACCAAAGTTCGCCCTCCAGCTTTCTGTCCGGCCCCAGGCAAAGCACGGTTGAACTCGAGTGCTCCACCCCATGGTATATCCCATCATCAGGGCTGAGTATCAGGAACCAGTATTCCTTGAATGGTGCCCCGCCAAACAACTCAATCTGCACCTGGCTGAAAACCTCGAATGCCTGAAGCACCCGCTTCGGTTCTCCAATCCGGGTCCCCCAAAGGCAGATGTGGAAATCACAGCCACCTGCCCCATAACTCAATTGATACAGGTGCGGGCTGCACAGCAGCGGCGTATCTGCCAGATGGTGATAGCTGCCAAACTGGAACCTGCCTTGCTCATCTGGCCTTGCACCCCCAGCCATCCACCCCTCAGGCAAACTGATCTCCAGCATGCATGGCTCATCAATCCGCTCATGGATATAAGGCAGCATGGCTATGGGGTTGATGTAAAACAGGTCATCTTTCCACACGCTCCCGCCAGCATCCAGCTGGTTGGCATAGTAATTATGGCTCAGGTGCACTTCTATCGCTGCACTGCACTCCACCTGCCATTGGTCTCGGCTGATCTTGGTGCACTTCAGCGGATTGCCGACTTCATCATGGCAGTCCCATTTCTGGATGTTCTGCGGAAAATTCTGCAATTCATACCGCCCTGGCCGCCACCCAGCAATCTGCAGCACAAGGCTGGCGTCCCCATGGGTGGGAAATATGGATAAAATGTCAACATAATGCCTGTTCGGCCGGCTCGGCGTAATTAGATATCGGTTCAAGCCAGCAAAGCTATCCATAAAGAGCAGCTGGTTTATCGCCTATTAATCTGCCTGGTTCACAATCATAAACCCTACACCTGCAGTAATAAAAACGTGGCGAAAAGCTGCGCCCGATGCAGCGCTACCCTTCTTGCCTTCATAATCATAAGTAATGCTGTTTGTTACTGAAAAGTCAGGGCTATGATTATAACCTAATTCCTCAAAAACCTTAAATCTTTTTCCCAGCACTTGTTCCATCCCAGCAAATACTTGCGCTGCATATAGTGCCTGGCGATTGCTACCTCTTACATCAAAAGTAACGGTCTTTCCTCCGTTTCCGTGGCTCGATTGTGAGGTGAAATTAGCAGATGAACTATTGTACCGATTAACCATAAACCCGAGTCCAGCATATAGACGCGGCTGGGACGGGTGGAAATCCATTGATACGTTCAAACCATAACTTGTTGGTGTAACCAACGCGATATCCTCGAAAAATAATTGACGGTTCCCAGGGGTTTCCACCGAATAATTGCTTCGCACCCTCGACTCTTCAAAATACCTGTTGATGCAGGCTCTTGCCATAAATCCACCCCATCTTACACCTGCAGCAAGGCCATATCCTGTGCGTACCATCAGGGGATTGCGGATAACATCCAAAGTGTCCTGCGTTCTGTCAACCTTGTTGGCACCCATTGCCAAATGCCCCTCGGGAGCGATGAATACCTGCACTTGGGCATTGGCAGCACAGGTTAAAAAACCGAGGCTCCACAGCAGTAGGCTTACCTTGAGGCTGCCGGCATAGGCTGATTGTATTATAATTGACATTCTGATAAACACAGTATATTATGATTTTATTCCGAAGGGGAAATAAGCCATACCAAAGGACGAATAAGGATGTCGAAATGCGCTTTGGGCAAACGCTCCGCCCACTTTGCCATTTATCTTATACCTGGCTGTAGTTGTCCAGTTATAATCTGGGCTATGATTGTAACCCAATTCTCCAAATGCTTTGAAATGATGGCTGAATGAAAAATCATAACCCACAAAAAACTGCCCGGCAAAACTGCGCTGCTCCGGTATTGCACTGAACATATAACTGTCAAATACAATGTCACTGAATACCCCGCCAGTACCCTGCAATGCAAAGGGAGTAAAGGTATAATGATTGACCATGCCACCTAATCCGGCATAAATATGGGGATGTGTTTTGCAAACATCCACACTTACGTTTAATCCAAGGGAATTGGGGGTCAGGAACCTTGTAACCATTGAGGCCACAGACCCACCACCAGCAAAATCCAAACTTGCTGTAATTCTCACCTTTGCAAGCTGACCATATCTTTGGACACCAGCCCTAACCATCACTCTGCCTGATCGGGCACCTATCGATATCCCATACCCAGGCTGTAAAAAAAATGGGGAGCTGACTGCATTTAAAGAGTCACCGACTGAATTCAAAGTATTCTTACCCAAAGCGAGGTTAAATTGCGGCGCAATAAAAAACTGAGTCTGCCCAGTTGAGTGCAATGGGGTTGCCAGTGCCATAGCACAGCAACCCAATTGCCACAACTTAGAAAAGAATTTTCCAATCACCACCAGTTTAAAAACTCTGAATAGTTGTTCTCTTAGTTTCAGACGTTTGCTGTCCATTCGTCAGCCATGTAAAGTCTGTGATAAAGTTGAAGGAATGTAGGCCCCGACTGCTGTGATAAGGGCGCACATCTTTCCCATACACATTTGTTTGAGTGCTCTCAAAATCATCAGTCATTTCATCCCTACACTTAGCTTTCCAAGCCCAATTATAAAGACTCTCTATAGTTATTGTGGCTTGATAACTTTTTTTCCCCTGCCCTTGTGCTCTGTGTTGTATTTTATGTATTACTGAGAAGTACACTCCCGCTTTTTCATAGCACGACTTAACATCGACTACCACAGCACCGGATCTGTAAGTATTTGGCTTATCCTTTTTATCAGGTGCCCCATTCTCTGAGCAGGCCATAACTCTCAATTCGGGTCCATTGCCATTTGGAAAATCTTCTGGCCAAAGTAATGCATGTCTCGAATTAAAAGTGTCTATGATCCCTGAAGTGTACACCTTATTACGCAGATTAGCAATGTTTGTAGATGTGATGGATTTACAAACATAAACCCTTCCAATTACAAAGTCTATAAGAAAAAGGCTATCGCCAATTCTCACCATCTTATCACTGTTTAAAAAAGTTGCTAGTAATGGGTCCTCCACCTCATAATCCGTAGTATCATTTTCATGCAGAGACCTTAGTGAAACAAAAGAGTAGTTACTTTCCCATACACTGTAGGCTGAATCAGAGTTTAATGCAGCCAGATGCTGAATGGTATTTTCGAAAACATACCGATTCTTAAACGCCATATAATCGTTTTCCTTTTTCACGGTATCTCCAGTCCACAACTGCGGGCCTTGCAAAATAGGTGGAGATATTGGCTCTTTCTTAGCACAAGAAAATAATGCAGTCACTATCCCCATCAGGATAATAACGCACAAGTGTAGGCTTGTAGGCTTGTAGGCTTGTAGGCTTGTAGGCTTGTAATTGTTCATGATTGTTTTGTTAAGTCCAGCAAACCTACGCCAAAAATTGGCATCTGGTACTAAACTTTCAAAAAATTTTTTTTTATCAGCTTCTGCCGCCCTAATCAATCTTCAGCACCGCCATAAAGGCTGACTGCGGAATTTCGACATTGCCTATTTGCTTCATCCGCTTTTTGCCCTTCTTTTGCTTTTCCAGCAGTTTGCGTTTCCGGCTGATGTCACCCCCATAGCACTTGGCTGTAACATCCTTTCGCAGGGCTTTCACCGTTTCGCGGGCTATCACTTTGCTGCCTATGCTGGCCTGTATGGCGATTTCAAATTGCTGGCGCGGCAGCAGCTCTTTCAGTTTCTCGCAGATGCGCTTGCCCCACTGATACGCTTTGTCTCTGTGGATGATGGCACTCAGCGCATCCACCGGCTCGCCATTCAGCATGATGTCGAGTTTTACCAGGTTGCTCTCCTGATAACCCGCCTGCTGATAATCCAGCGATGCATATCCCCGACTGATGCTTTTCAGCTTGTCATAAAAATCAAAGACGATTTCTGCCAGCGGCATTTCAAAAAACATCTCTACCCTTGTCGGGGTCAGGTAAACCTGATTCTTCAGTGTCCCCCTCCGCTCCAGGCACAGTCCCATAATCGCCCCCACATACTCACTGGCCGTAATGATTTGGGCATTGATCATCGGCTCCTCCATATTGTCAATCTTGCTGGGGTCGGGCAAATCAGCAGGGTTGGTGATGTAATAGCTGTCCCCTTTGGTGGGATAAACAATGTAGCTCACGTTCGGCACCGTGGTAATCACCGTCATGTCGAACTCTCGCTCCAGCCGCTCCTGAATGATTTCCATGTGCAGCATGCCCAAAAAGCCGCAGCGGAAGCCGAAGCCCAGTGCCGCCGAGGTTTCCGGCTCATACACCAGGCTGGCATCATTCAGTTGGAGCCTGTCCATGCTGTCCCTCAGGTCCTCAAAATCCTCCGTGTCAACAGGATAAATTCCTGCAAACACCATAGGCTTTACTTCTTCAAAACCTTCGATTTGGTTGGGTGTGGGGCGATGAACGTGTGTCAGCGTATCCCCTACCTTCACCTCCTTGGCAGTCTTTATCCCGCTGATAATATACCCTACATTCCCAGCTGAAAGCGATTTTTTCGGCACCCGATCCAGCTGCAGTATCCCGATGTCATCGGCTATGTACTCTTTTTCAGTAGCCAGCAATTTTACATTGTCCCCGACATTGATGGTGCCATTTAAAATCCGATAGTAGGCAATCACCCCCCGATAAGCGTTGAAAACCGAGTCAAATACCAGCGCCTGCAGTGGCGCATCTGGGTCACCTTTTGGGGCAGGCACCCTCGCCACAATCGCTTCCAGAATTTTGTCAACCCCAAACCCCGTTTTCCCGCTCGCCAGAATGATTTCCTCTTTGTCGCAGCCAATCAAATCAATTATCTGGTCGCTCACTTCTTCAATCATCGCACTCGGCAAATCCACCTTGTTCAGCACAGGGATGATGGTCAGGTCATTGTTCAGTGCCAGAAAAAGGTTGCTGATGGTTTGCGCCTCTATTCCCTGGGCAGCATCAACAATCAGCAGTGCCCCTTCACAGGCAGCTATGCTCCGGCTGACTTCATAACTGAAATCCACGTGCCCGGGCGTATCAATCAGGTTGAGGACATAGTCCTCGCCGTCCTGGGTGTAACGCATTTGGATGGCGTGGCTCTTGATTGTTATGCCGCGCTCACGTTCCAGATCCATGTCATCCAGCAGCTGCGCCTGCATGTCGCGGTCAGCGACCGTCTTGGTAATCTGCAGCAGCCTGTCAGCCAGCGTGCTTTTCCCATGGTCGATATGGGCGATGATGCAAAAGTTGCGGATGTTTTTCATCGGGGCCGCAAAGGTACCGATATCCCAGAAATTCAACTGCAATTCAGTCCCTCCTCTTGTCAGTAATTCTCAGTTGCTTTCTTTTCACCCGCTCCTTATTCCCAAGTAATCGCTCTGAAACTTTACCCACTCGCCGCCAGATTGGTGCATGTTTTGCTACCTTTGCAGTAATAGTACCCGCCACGCCTCCCCTCGGACCACGTCCCCGGTTCTGCGCACCAGGCGGGTCTTCTTATTTTTGTCGGGTGAGGTTTACAAAACCGCCCCTTAAAATAGCAGAGCAAATCAAACTCTTGGAATCAAGAGGATTGATCATAGGAGATAAACAGGTTGCGGCTGGATATTTAGCCAATATAAGCTATTACCCGCTAAGCGCATATTGGAAAAATGAACCACTCTGGCAAACCAACTAAATGCGGTCTGTAAGTAAGCCCATCAAAAAGCCCCGACATTTTGCAGTGTCGGGGCTTTTGGTGATTTCGCTGGGGCTCGAACCCAGGACCCATACATTAAAAGTGTATTGCTCTACCAGCTGAGCTACGAAATCTATTTCTTCCGTTAAATAATGCCTTTTTGGCTAAGGGACGGCAAAGATAGGCCGCCCCATTGAGTTTTCAGCCATATCAATTAGCTATCATTCACTCTATTGATGCAGCCTATTTAAGGAAGTTCCCTCAATAGCCGAGCATATATCTGAAATCCTTGATGTCAGCGTCTTCTTTCAGCACCTTCATCATGGCATTGTCCAGCATGGATGATCGCTGGGTGGTGATTGTCTTGCGCTCATTGGCGAAGTTTTCAGGCACGGTGACCGCAGTCTTTTCGCCAGCCTCCACAACAAACACACCTGTTGTTCCGCGGATGGGGCTGCTGACGGTTTTGGCTGGCGCACCAAATGCCCACCCAACCACTCGCGGTTCATTCGCTATCCCTGGAATTACACCAGTTTCAAAACTGACATTCGGGGCCTGCGCAACAGTTGCACCCAGCGCTTTGGCAACATCGTCAAGCGATTTACCGCTTCCCATTGCTTCCTGAATTTTTTCTTCCAGCATGTCGCGCTTTTTCTCATTGCGCACTTCGCCTTCAATCTCAACCTTCACTTCTTCCAGGTCTGCGTATTCATCCTCCCGCACATTGGTTACCACAGCCACAATGTACTGGTCGCCCACTTTTATTGGGTCACTGATTTCTCCTTTTTTGGCGCCATAAAGCCAGGTTATCAACGCCCGTGGGTTACTTAAACCGGGGACAGTTTTATCATTGGGCTTGATGTTGTCAGCGATTCGCTTATTCATACCGGCTTTTGTAACTGCATCGCTGAATTGCGAAGCATCAGCGAGGCTGCCCCTGAATCCAAGTGCACGGTTGAAAGCGGCACGGTCTGTTTTGTCAGTGGCCCTTACAGTTTTTTCAATGATGGCCGCATTAACAGTCTTATAACTCGGCTCTTCAGTCAGCTCAATGATGTGCACACCGAACTCGGTCTTCACTATCTTATAACCGCCCTTGTTCAGCGATTTCACGGCATCGCCGAAAGCCTTAACCATGGTTTGGCCGCGGAACCAGCCCAGGTCTCCCCCTTTCACTGCTGATCCTGGGTCTTGGCTCAGCTCCCTTGCCTTTTCCTCGAAATTTGCACCGCCCTTGATTTCTGCAAGCACTTTGTTGGCTTGCACAATGGTGGCAGCGGTGTCATCATCCTCAGGTTTCAGCAAAATGTGCCGAGCACGATAAACAGGCAAACTGTCTCTGCCGACAGCTACCACTTTGGCCAGCTTATAGGCATCTTGCTCATAATACGGGCCGATGACTGTGCCAGCCTCTGAGGCAAACAAAATGTCCTCAATTGATGCTGGAAACGATCCCCTGGGCAGCAGCTTGTTCTGATAATTCCCTCGGCTGTTTCGCGCTGCATAGCTCGAGTCATTCTGAGTCGCTTTAAAAGCGGTGCCCTGTTTGGCAAGCGATGCCTGCACTGCCTGGCTGTCTTCAGCAGAGGGCCTCACTTCCCACGTTACATACTCAACGCTGCGGCCAATCCCTTTCTTGAACTTTTCCTTGTTTTTGTTATAGTATGTACGGTAGTCCCCGTCGCTCAGTTCAACGGTAGTATCGGATATCGAGGAAAGGGGCAGCTGTATGTATCGGAAATTCCCCATCTGGCTCCGACTTCTAAACTCGTCTTCAGCTTCCAGGTCGGTAGTATAGTATGCCCTCTTCACCAGGCTGGTGTATTTCTCTTTCAGCCGCTCACTGGTGAGGTATTGTTTAAATTCAGCCACAAATTGGCGAGCCCGCGGGTCGGTAATGCTCGCCGGATTATTAAAGTAATTGTATAGCAGCTGCTGATCGAGTTTGCCGGTTTTCGGGTCAACCAGGCTTTGCAGCACAATAGGATGCGGATTCGGGCCCGCCACCAATTCAATGATTTCTTCCTGAGTAACAGTCAGGCCCAGTGCAGCATATTCTTTTTGGAGCACCCTGCCTGTTACCAGCTGGTCCCACACCTGGTTGCTGATGTCTGCCTCAGTCGCCTCATCCATGGATGCATTTGGCTGCTGCTGACGATAATTCTCCTTTGCATTGTTGAGCTTATAGGCAAATTCATCAGCGCTGAGGTCTTCTCCATACACCGAGCCTAAGCCGGGCCGGCCCCCGCCGAATAGCCCATTCCGATTGCTGGAAATGGCATCACTGATAAGGAATGCTACGATGGCTACGCCAATCAGCCCGATGACCAGGCCGCTGCGCTTGCGAATGTCTGACAATAATGCCATTGATGTTCAGTTGTAAAAAACTTGGATTTTAAAAAATGCTGCTGATGGACGGTTTAATTGAGCTTGAAACTCTTTTCACCCAGCTTATATCCATCGGTATATAGCTCGGCTTTATAATCCCCAGGCTGCCAGGGCACAGTATGCTGATAGCTGATGCAATAATTTTTGCCAGCCGTGTTGTCATAGTTAAACTCACCTTTCGATGTGTAGGTCTGCATTCCCCCTTGATACTCAAATGTGCCCCCTCCGTTGCCTTCAACAAAAATCGGCTGACCAGTGGGGTCGGTCAGTTTCAGATAAACTTGCCTGTCGCCAGCCTTGGCAAAGTCATTCGCCTTCAGGCTGAAACACACCCTGATTTTTTCTGCCTGGCTGGCCCTGGTGGTCTCACGCTCTTTGTTCCCGCCCCTCAGCCTGATGGCGGTTGCTTCAATCTGGTCAGTTTTCAGCACCTCGGCCAGGGCCACCTTGTTGCCCAGCATGGCGTTGGCATCTTTCAGGTCGTCTATGGTGCGCTTGTTTTTGTTTACGGCTTCGCTGAGGTTCTGGTTCTCCCCTTTCAGCTTGTTGTTTTCGGCCATCAGGCCTTCAACCTGCGCTTTATATTTATCGGCGAAATATTTAAACTTGCCAATTTCATCTTTGGCCTGCAGATATCGGTTATAGCTGATTTTGTTCTCCTTCAGCAGCTTTTCAATCTGCAGCCTGCGGTCCAGCAGTTCCCTGTCCTTCTCGGCAATGGCGCTGTCCAGCTGCGCATTCTGCCCCCGATACTCCTGCAGCTGCGCCGAAATTTTCGATACCTCCTCCTGCAGTTCCTTTTTCAGGGCTTCACTGTCCACCAGTTCATTGCCGATGTGCTCAATTTTGGCTGCATTGTTCTGGCCGCGTACAAACTGCCAGATGTTAAAGCCAACCGACAAGGCAAGTATCAGCCCGAGTATGAGCAAAAGCCCCCTGTTGGGATTTCTGCGCTCCTCCTGCTCCATGTTGTTTTGATAGTCCATGCCTGTATTTTGGGCCGCGGATAAGCTGCCTTGTCAGTCAATCTGCAAAAGTAAGGTGCGCCCTGCCGATTGCACGCCTGCAACCTGACTATTTGCATTCAGATAAGATAAACGCAAAGGCCCCTGGAACCCCACCTGATGCAGGATTTTATTTTAGCAGCGCCAATGCTCAGTACATTTCAAGGCCGCTGAAGAAAAAGCCAGCTTCGGCCTTGGCGTTTTCATCGCTGTCGCTGCCATGCACTGCGTTGCTCCCTATGCTCTTTCCCCATTGTTTTCTGATAGTGCCCTCAGCAGCTTTGCTTGGGTCTGTGGCACCAATCAGCGCGCGAAATTTTTCCACCGCATTGTCACCTTCCAGCACTGCTGCCACAATCGGCCCGCTGCTCATTGATTCTACCAATTCCCCGTAAAATGGGCGATCCTTGTGCACTTCATAAAACCGGCCTGCTTCAGCTTGGCTCATGTGCTTCAGTTTCATTGCTTTCAGTTTGAAGCCCCCTTTCAGGATTGCGTTCAAAATGGCACCCGCGTCGCCATCGGCAACTGCATCGGGTTTTATCATGGTCAGCGTCTGGTTGCTCATGCGCCTGCAAAATTACGGGTTACACCTGCACCTCAATGGCAAGTTTCTTTGGCCCGCGAGACGATTTTTTGCCCCCGAAATACCTTTGCGCCCATGGCCACTCCAAACTTCACTGCTTCTTACCTCAGCGGTGCACCCACAGGAACCAAACTCATCTGCAAAGGCTGGGCGCAGGAAGCCGCCTACAGAATGCTCCTCAACAATCTCGATCCTGATGTGGCTGAAAGGCCACAGGACCTGATTGTCTATGGCGGAAATGGCAAAGCGGCCCGAAACCACCAATCACTCCAGCTCATCCTCAAGGCCCTCACCCAGCTCAATGATGATGAAACGCTGCTCATTCAATCGGGAAAACCTGTAGGCATACTTCCCACGCATCCTGATGCACCCAGGGTGCTGATTTCAAACTCGATGCTGGTGCCCCACTGGGCCACGCTCGATAAGTTTATGGAACTGGAAGCCGCAGGCCTGATGATGTATGGCCAAATGACAGCTGGCTCATGGATTTACATCGGCTCACAGGGCATCGTCCAGGGGACTTATGAAACCTTTGCCGCCGCTGCGGATAAGCACTTTGGCGGCACACTCAGCGGCACACTCAGCGTAACCGCTGGCCTCGGCGGAATGGGCGGCGCTCAGCCCCTCGCCATCACCATGAACGATGGTGTTGCACTTGTTGCCGAGGTTGAGGAATGGCGAATTAAAAAACGAATCGAAACCCGTTATCTCGACACATGGACTGAGCATCTTGACGAAGCTATTGACATGGCACTCGACGCCAAAGCCAAAAGCCAGCGTCTTTCCATCGGCGTAAAAGTCAACATCATCCACCTGCTCGAACGGCTGATTGAGCGAAACATCACTCCTGATCTGCTCACCGATCAAACCTCAGCACACGATCCCCTGCTGGGATACCTGCCTGAAGGGCTAACCGTTGAAGATGGGAATATCCTTCGAAAAACGGAGCCTAAGGAATACATAAAGCGGAGTTACCTCAGCATGGCCAGGCATGTCAGAATGATGCTGGCACTCCAAAAACGAGGTGCCGTAACATTCGATTATGGAAATAATCTC
>CBDTVD010000001.1:0-27039 GCA_965363965.1 uncultured bacterium | reverse complement strand
GGGTTCAATAACTGCCGAACCACCGGCTCATAAACCATTCTGCAGCAGCTATGCTCAGCACAAGGAAAAACAGCCACTTGAGCTCAATCAGGGCCCTATAAGCTGTTTCCAAATAACTCGTTGGCGCAAATTGCTGGCTGGCATTCAGCTGTTCAATGATCAGCTCAGCTTCACCGGGTAAAAGAAGCTGGCCGCCGCTTGCATTGCTGATTGACCTGAGGAGCGCATGGTCGGCGACAGTTTGGATGTATTCAAGTTCGATGGTTTGAACTGAAAATGCCCCACTGGCAGTGTACCGCTTGCCGCGGGCAAGTGCCACCGCAGCATAGGCATATTCACCTGCCGGCAAAGTCCCGATATCTATTGAATAACGGCGCCCCGAGGGCTGCAGCTTATAATCAAATTTTTTGCCGGTGCTGCTTGTCAATTGCAGGCTGATTTCAGCGCCAGTGTCGGCTTCATAATTCTGATTATAGACTTCAGCATCAAAAGTTATGCGTTCTTCATCGCTGTAAAGGTTTTTAGACGGCTTCAGCCTAAATAAACGATTATCAGCCTGCAGCGAAAGATATTGAACTGATTTGGCAATCAACTCCTCAACGATGGAACTTTTGCCTTTTGATGCCGCCACGGGCAACCATCTGAAAATGCCCTCGCCTGTAAAAAATCCAACTTTGGTGCCGTTGATCTTTCTTCCGAACATCAGCAATGGCATGGGGCTTTTCACAGCCCCAACGGTTTGCAGCAATGCAATTCCGCTTCGGTCGGCGACTGAATAATCGCCAAACGGGGCAGTAATGGGCGGCAAAAAGGGCAGCAAGTCATTTATGCCATCAGGCAGATTGAAAGGCGCGAAACTGCTGTTGACATATGAACCAACATCACTTACCCTGCCCCCGCTTGGCCGCAGGCTTAGGCCGCCATTAATACCGCTGAGTTGATTGAAATTGGCAGAAGTCGAAAGAAAATAAAACTGCGAGATCGGCTGGGCATCAAGCGCCGCCATCAGCTGGGCTGAGCCGGCAGTTTGTGCTGGCAGGCCATGCAAAATCACCAGTCCAAAACTTTTTAACTTCTCCGCAGTCAGGGCATTTGCTGCGGCAAGCTCTGAGATTGTGCCCACGGTTACCTCATAAAGTTCACTGCGCTCTATTATCCCCTTGATTGCACCGATATCCGGATGGGGCACGCTGCCAATTATCAATACCTTTTTCCTTGCATCAAGCACCTCTACATAAATGTCAAAAGCATTGTTCTTGAGGGTGGCTTCGCCAGACTGGGGACTTAAAGTGATGGTATATTTCTGAATGCCTGGTGCATCTGCTTTGATAAAAAAGGTTGCTTCCGACGCAAAGTTGTCAGCCTGCAAGGCTATGTTTTGCACAGCGAGCGATTTTCCTTTCCGGCTGATAGACAACTGAGCATTGCCACCCAAATATCCCCTGGCCCCAAACTGCACCAGCACAGGAAAACTATTGCCTAAATAGGAGATGGCATTTGTTTTTGCATCCCTGATAAATGCATCTCTTTTTGGGGTGGTGTCGCCCAAAGCCACTGCGTAGATGGGGGCGGACAGCCTTGCAGAAGCTGAAAGCGGGTCGGCTCCGCTGTTGCTTATGCCATCTGATATAGCGATTACCGCCCCCAGATTCTGATTATAGAACTGGTTGAACACTTCATCGAAACCAGCGGCCAGGTTGGTGGATGACTGTGAAAAATCGGGCTTGGCCCCACCCGATGCCTTGTCGCCAAACAGCACCATTTTCACATTGAATTTTTCACTTAATCCATCGGCCAGATTATTAACAATCTCTGTGATTCTGCGGGCCTCAGCGGCAGAATCTTTTCCGGCAACCACAGATTGGCTATTGTCAACAAGCAGCGCGGCAATCGGCTTTTCAAGATTTTTATCCACAAGCTTCAGCACAGGGCCCAGCAGAAAAAAAAGCAGAATTGCTATAAGCAGACCGCGCAAAGCTGCCATCGCCCATGTAGGCCAGCCCCATTGCCTGCCTCCGCTGCTGAATGAGGTGTGCCGATAAGCCAGCCAGCCGAAGAACAAACCCCCTATAATGCAAAGCCCTGCCCACCACCAAGGGTAATCGAGGATGACGGTTGACTGCAAAATTGGACGGGCTTAGAGGGGGGAAATGTTGAAAACCGGTTGTGCAAAATTAGCACCAGCCCTATTTTGCGCCTTTTTCCAGATGCTGGCTGCTGATTCCGCTGGGGTTGACAGCGAAGCGTCCCCCCAAAAAAGACGTACATGTCCTCCAAATCAATTGACCAATTAATTGAAGAAGCCGACAAATCAGGGTTTAAAAAAACTCTCGGGCCTTTCAATCTGATATCACTCGGCATCGGTGCCATCATCGGCACAGGAATTTTCGTGCTTACCGGCACAGCTGCTGCACAATACAGCGGCCCAGCCATTGTGCTGAGCTTTGTGTTCAGCGGAATTGCCTGCGCATTCGCCGCACTCTGCTATGCTGAATTTGCAAGCATGATTCCCGTCGCGGGCAGTGCATACACATATGCATTCGCTACCATGGGCAGATTTGTTGCCTGGATTATCGGCTGGGATTTGATTTTGGAATATTTGTTTGCATCGTCAGCGGTGGCAGTGGGGTGGAGCGGATATGCAGTCAGTCTGCTTAAAAGCATAGGCATCATGGTGCCGCCCCAGCTCATAGGCTCGCCGGGGACAGAGTTTGTCAATCTGCCGAAGAACATTCCCAATGTTGCTGACGGCTGGCAGCCTATATCACAAAACTTGTCTGAAACCGTAACTGCCGCTGGTTTTGACATGTCGGCCCTTGAACATGCGACGGCAGTTTTCAATCTTCCCGCAGCGATCATTATTGCGCTTGCCAGTTTGCTGCTGGTGAGGGGGATTAAAGAATCAGCGAGCGTAAACAATGTGATTGTTTTCTTCAAGGTAGCGGTTGTTGTCCTGTTCATCATCTTCGGCTTTCTGTATGTCAACCCTGATAACTGGGTGCCATTCATCCCTGAAAACAAGGGCAGTTTCGGCGATTTCGGCTGGAGCGGAATCTTGCGCGGGGCGGGGGTCATTTTCTTTGCCTATATCGGGTTTGATGCTGTGAGCACTGCTGCACAGGAAGCCAAAAACCCCAAGCGAGATATGCCGATTGGTATCCTGGGCTCACTGATCATCTGCACAGTCCTCTACATTCTGGTAGCGCTGGTGATGACGGGGATTGTACCTTATCAGCAACTGAATGTTCCAGCGCCCATTGCTGTGGCAACAGATGCAATGGGCCCCAGCATGAGCTGGCTTGCCATTGCTGCCAAATTAGGAGCAATTGGGGGGCTGAGTTCAGTGATTTTGGTGATGCTGCTCGGACAGCCGAGGATTTTCTACAGCATGGCAAAGGATGGCTTGCTGCCTGCGACATTCGCTCGGGTGCATCCCAAATTTGGCACTCCGCACATCACAACCCTGCTCAGCGGCTTGGCTGCGATGATTATTGCAGGCTTGCTGCCCATCCATATTCTGGGTGAATTGGTGAGCATCGGGACTTTGTTTGCCTTTGTGGTGGTGTGCGCTGGCGTGCTGGTGCTGCGTAAAACTCGGCCCGATATCCCTCGGCCTTTTAAAACCCCGTGGGTGCCGCTTGTGCCCATTTTGGGAATTGTTACAGCCCTTGCACAAATGATCAGTTTGCCTGGGGACACCTGGCTCCGGCTGATTATATGGATGGCACTCGGCCTGGCTATTTATTACCTCTATGGCAGAAAAAATTCGCAGCCGAACATGGCTGCTGCCACTGATGAGGTAAAGTAATACTGGTATTTTTGCCCCTATGGGTGGTGCGCTGGAGGTTAGCTATCGGCAAATCTGGCGAATAGCCTATCCAATCATGCTGGGGAGCATTGCCGAGATGGTGATGAACCTGGTGAATACGGCATTCGTAAGCGGCCTGGGGGATGAGGCCATTGGTGCAGTGGGCCTCGGTGGAATGTGGTATCTCAATTTCGTGATGCTGGCGCTGGGCCTGGGCATTGGTGCCCAGATTATCATGGGCAGGCGAAATGGCGAGCAGCAGTACCGGGAAATTGGGCGGGTGCTGGATAACAATCTCTATCTGTTCACCATCCTCGGGTTAACAATGCTGGGCCTGATGATGGCGGTATCAAAACCTGCCCTCAGGGCCTTCATTCATTCTGATGCAGTGTACAGCCTTGCCGTTGATTATGTGGATATCAGGATGTTCGGCATTGTGTTCGTCTGCATTTCAACTTGCTTCAGGGGATTTTATGTTTCCACCACGCGCACCAAATATCTCACAGCCGTTGCATTTTCATATGCCTCGCTGAATGTGGTGCTGGATTATTTGCTGATCTTCGGGCATTGGGGGTTGCCTGCAATGGGCGTTAGCGGCGCAGGTGTGGCTTCTTTGATTTCAGAATTTTTTGCAGCGGGGGTTTATATTGTTCTTAGTTTAAAGAAAGAATCGCTGCAGAAATATGCCTACTTCAGATTTCCCGCGCCAGACCTGAAAATCATTGCACAAGTGCTGACCAAAGGCAGCCCGCTGATGCTGCAGAATTGGGTGAGCTTCAGCAGCTGGTTTTTCTTTTTCCTGGTCATCGAAAAACTGGGTGAGGGCGCCCTGGCCATCAGTTCAATCGTGCGCAGTGTATATGCCCTTTACATCGTGGTGATGTTTGCATTTGCCAACAGCACCAACACCATAGTCAGCAACCTGCTGGGTGAGGGAAAAGCGGATGAAATACCCAAAATGGTTGGCAAAATCCTTAGGTTTGGCGGCGGATTCGTTTTAGCTATTGCATTGGCGAATGCTTTCTTCAGCCATTCGATCATCAGTATTTTTACCCAGGATGATCAATTGATTCAGCAAGGCCAGCGCCTGCTGTATATCATCAGCGTTGCCATGCTGATTTTTATGCCTGCGTTCACACTGCTGAATGTGGTTACCGGTTCAGGTGACACAAAGGCTGCCATGTGGATAGAGTTGGCGGCAATTGCGGCCTATTCAGCCTTCATACTGATTTTTGCCAAGTGGTATCCGCAGCAACTGGTGATTATCTGGTTATGTGAGCCCCTGTATATGCTTACAATTGCTTTGGGCAGTGCCTGGCGTGTCCGTGGCGGGGCATGGCGGCATCAGCACGCTTGATTTGATTCCAGCTTTACAGCTTAGCTTTGGAGTGGTTAACCATTACTCTGCCATGAAACTGTTTTTATCCCTCGCTATTAGCCTGCTCCTGCTTTCTCCGGGTTTTGCCCAGCCTTTCCAGCCCAGGTACAGGGCGGTGGAGGTTGCAGGTGAAATATCATCAAATGCTACCAAGCTAACCTGGCTCAAAGTGCCTAATTCTTCGGGATATCAAATCTGGAAAAAATTGCCTGACGCCACGTCATGGGGCACAATGCTGGCCACAATAACTGATACCGTCTATAGCGGCGCAGCACTGGCTGAAGGCGACATGGTTGAATATAAGATCAAAAACATCCCCGTTGGAACTGATAGCCCTGCATACGGTTACATTCAGCTGGCAAACAAAGCGCAGCAGAAAGGTTTCAGGGGATATATGATGATGGTGGTTGAGGATTCAGCACAGCTGAAATGCGCTGATGCGCTCAAGGTTTATAAGAATATATTGGTTTCAACGGGCTGGCGTACAATTGATGTTACCGTCAAAAGTTCTGATTTGCCAGGTGAAGTGAAAACAAAAATCCAAGCAGCCAGAAGTACTTATGGCACCGATCTTACTACGGTTTTCCTCATAGGACGCGTGCCTGTGCCATATTCAGGAAATTTTGCGCCCGATGGGCACCTCGACCATTATGGGGCCTGGCCAGCAGACGTTTATTACGGTGAACTCACCAGCAATTGGACGGATGAATCTGAAAATACCGTTGCGCCCACCCGGCAGGAAAACTGGAATGAAATAGGAGATGGGAAATTCGACCAAACCCTGGTACCAAGTGACGTTGAATTGGCTGTGGGCAGGGCCGACTTCAGCAATATGCCGCTATTCGGGGATGCATATGAATTGCTGAGCCAGTATCTCTATCGTGTCTCCTTCTGGCGGACCAATCAAATTACTGTGAATCGCCAGGGCCTGATAGATGACAATTTCAAAACAATGCAGGAAGGATTCAGCCTTACTGCATGGCGGAGTTATTCAGCAATTTTTGATCGGCATCAGATATTTGAAACTGATTACAGGCAAGGCCTGAAAACTTCAAGTTACCTGATGAGCTATGGCTGCGGAGCTGGCAGCTATACCAATGCAAACGGCATTGCAAAATCAAGCGAGTTTGCCAAAGACACCCTGCATGGCGCATTCACCTTTTTATTTGGCAGCTATTTCGGTGATTGGGACACCAAGAACAATTTTCTGCGCGCACCGCTGGCTGCCAGTGGATCGGTATTGACCTCGGGCTGGAGTGGCCGGCCGATTTGGATACTGCACAAAATGGCTACGGGAGCTACCATTGGCGAGGTCGCGCGGCTCAGCCAAAGCGATTATACACTTTACAACCGTAGCTACTCGGGAAATTATTACGGTGCATTGACCACCACAGCCCTGATGGGCGACCCCTCCCTCACCCTGGAAAATGGTGAAGTGGTGCCCACCATTTCGATTTCGCGCACCCCCAATCAAGCGCTAATTGAATGGGATAAAGCACAAGGGACCGGAGTACTTGGGTATAATGTCTATCAGTCAATTGACAATGGCCCCTGGGTGAAATTGAACCCGAATCCTTTAACAGAATTGAAATATGGTGTGATTTTGAGCAAGACTGGCAAGTATGAATTTATTGTGAGGCCTGTTACACTGGTTTCCCACCCAGCGGGCTCTATGTTTGTCGAAGGATTCAGTCCGCTTGTAGGCACCGATTATGTCAGCAGCATTGAGCCTAAGATTAGCCTGAAAAACAATGTCGAAAACAGGATGCTGAAACTGTTCCCTGAAAATGGCATGGATGGCGAATTGCTGATTACGGATATGGCTGGCCACTTAGTTTTGTCCTCCCCATGGAGTGCAGGACAAACATTCAATCTGCAGTCGCTTTCAGCGGGATTATACCTGGTTTCACTGCAACAAGGTGCAGTTTACAGCCGAGGAAAAATCCTGATCTATTAAACATGGGCGCACAGGCAGCGTTCCTGCTGAATTCCCCCGTTTAATCAAATGCTCTATCGTTTCAAAACATGCCTGTTGGCATTTGTGTGCTGGCAAGGGGGCACCATTGCTTTTGGGCAGGGGACGGCAACCTTGCCTGTGAAGTATTCCAAAGCCGTATGGGCCAGTTATAATCTGCAAGTGCTGCTGCCAAACCAGATGCAGATTCTGGCTGATTACCAGCACCGAAGGACGGGAGATTTTGAACGTGCATACCAGATTGGTTACAGGGCCGGCATAGGATATGTGTTCAGCCCAGCTTTCAGCAGCACAGCAGGGGTGGCACTGTTTCAGAATTATCTGGTTGAGCCAAACAGAGTTGACCCTGACTACCGGCTCTGGCAGCAAGTAACCTTGAAACAAACCATCTTTAAATTGAAACTGGAAAACAGATATCGCCTTGAACAGCGATGGGTGCAATCAACACCCCAGAATCCATTTAATGATGCCCCGAAAATTTATTCAAACCGAATAAGGTATCGGGCTATGCTGCAATACCCGCTTTTGACAATTTCATCAGATGACGAAAAGCGGAAGCCATTGCTGAATGCTGTTGTTAACAATGAGCTATTCATCCAGTTCGGCGAAAATGTCAGTGGGCGATATTTTGACCAAAATCGATTCAACATTGGCCTCATTGGCATCCTGTCGCCTGCGACAAGTGTGCAGCTCGGGTATATGAATCATTATTCCGCCTTGCGGACATCTGGGGCGTTTCAATCTACCGGTGCCTTGCAGTTCAGCATTTCAAACACCATTAGGGCGGCCGAGCCTGAGGAGACCAAACCCCAGCCCTAAAATTTTCTTCCGCTCAGGGAAGCCATAATTTCCCTGAGGACTGTTTTTCCTTCTGGCTGAATTTCTAAGTGGGACAGTGCCAGCGTCAGGTCTGCCAATCTTTTTTCCAGCATTTCTTCAAATGATGATTTAATGCCAAGCCCATCGAAAACTGCCATCACGGTGGCAATTTTATCAGCGTTGTTGCTCCCGTACACATTATTAAAATTTTCACCTTCTTCTTGCCCTAATGCTTCAAGTGCCATGAGAAAAGGATAAGTTTTTTTTCCTGCAAGGATGTCGCCGCCAATCAGTTTGCCAACTGCATCAGCTGCACCAAATGTATCGAGGTAATCATCCTGCAATTGAAACGCAACCCCGACCGCTCGACCGAAGTCAACCAATTCATTGATGCTGGATGGGTTTAAGTTTCCAGATTTCATCGCCCCTATTTGCAAAGCCGCACCCAGCAACGCACCAGTTTTCAATTCAATCATCTGCAGGTACTCTTTGGTCGATGGTGGCGCACCTGCCTCAAACTCCATGTCGAACTGCTGGCCCTCACAAACCTCTTTGGCCATTCGGCAAAGCACTCGGATTGCCTCGACTGTGCTGCCATCCGCCAAAATCTCAATGGCGCGCACCAGCATAGTGTCACCACTGAGGATGGCAGTCGAAGGGTTCCACTTGATGTGGACAGTTTCTGCACCGCGCCGCAGCGGGGCTGCATCCATCAAGTCGTCATGTACAAGGGTAAAATTGTGAAACACCTCCAATGCGAGTGCTTCCTTTAGCACAGCTTCTGGTGCCAACCCTGCGCAAATTGCACCTGCAAGGCAGAGTATGGGCCTGATGCGCTTGCCACCCAGCTGCATCATATACATCTGGGGTTCATAAAGCGATTGGGGGTTGCCGTGCCATGTCTGCTGATAAAGAAAGTCCACGAATAGCTGATGCAATTCAGCTATTGAGGGTGTTAGATGGCTGCTCACAGTTCAGCTTTAGCTTTTCAGCCTCGGGTCAAGCGCATCACGCAACCCCTCCCCAATCAGATTGTAGATTGTAACTGTGATGAATATGGCGAGCCCTGGATACAATACCAGCCACCAGGCATCAAACTGCTGACGGCCTGCACTCAGCAAACTCCCCCACGTTACCACATCATCAGGCACCCCGATTCCCAGGAATGAAAGCGATGACTCAACCAATATGGCTGATGCAATTGCAAAAGCAAGGGCCACAAAAACCGGAGCGATGCTATTGGGAAGGGCATGCCTGAAAATGGTTCTGCTTTCTCTATAGCCAAGTGCCTGTGCTGCTGAAATAAATTCAAGATTCCGCGTTCTTAAAAACTCGGCTCGGGTAAATCGGGCAATCCCTGTCCAGCTGGTCAAACCAATGATGACCATTACCAGCCAAAGGCTTTTTTCTGGGAATATGGCTGCGATGGTGATGATCAGCAGCAGGTTGGGCAAGCTGTTGAGCACCTCAATGGTTCTGGATACAAAACTGTCAACCGGCACAGTGACAGTTTTGCCCAGCCACGGGATATTTTTAAACAGTCTGCCAAGCAAGGAGGCAGCGGCAATTATGGCGAACAAAATCAGGAAGCTCAAAAGCAACTGAAATAAAAAGCCCCCGAAACCCAGTTCGGCTGCGTCACTCAGCGCATATCCCCTGACGATGAAAGCATAGAAAAATCCAAGAATGACTGACGCCAAAACAAGCCAGAACCTGCCACGGGTAGTTTTCAATTTGTTGTCACCATAAAAACCCGCGAGGCTGCCGAGAATAATGCCAATCAAGCCGGCAATTCCTGCTGATACCAGGCCCACAAGCAGCGAAATGCGTGTGCCGTGAATCAGGCCCGCTGCAAGGTCGAGCCCAATTTGATTGGTACCCAGCCAATGCCTGAATTTGGAGGGATTGCGAGTGAATGTACCAGCGGAGGTTTTGTAAACCTGGGTATCGCTTGGGCTGGCATAATCGCGATTATACTTGTCGGGTTTGTCTGGTGCCCAGGCAATTGGTGCCCAGGTGGCACTTTCCAGCGGAAGCTGTTTCCACTCCACAATGTCAAATTGCAGTCTCTGCCATTTCCCTTCTTCATTCTGCACCGAATCAACATGGTGGCTGTTAAAAAGGGATGTGAAAGCAGGATAGAAAGTCTTGCCGCCGTACGTGGCCTTAAGTGGCTGGTCGGTGGCAATTAAATCTGCAAACAGCGCCAGCAGCACCAGCACCCCCAGCACAATAACACTGATGAATGCGGGCTTATTTCGCCTGAATTGCCTCCACGCGTACTTTCTGAAAGAAAAAGCTTGATTTTGTGCAGCCATCATTTTTTGCCGTAGGAAATTCGAGGGTCAGCGAGTGCATACAGAATATCAGCCACCAGGTACCCCAACAGGGTCAGCACACCGAAAATGGTAAACACGGCCACAATCATGGGATAGTCGTAATTCAAAATGCTTTGATAAATTTCAAGGCCCATGCCTGGGATTGAAAATATGGTCTCGATAATCACGCTGCCGCCTATTGCCAAGGGGAAGATGTTGGCAAAAACCGTGATGATGGGCAATAGCCCGTTTCTCAGCGCATGCTTCAAGATTACTTTGTTTTCGCCGAGGCCTTTTGCCCTGGCCGTGCGGATATAATCCTGATTGATTACTTCAAGCATTCCCACCCTCATTTGCCTGCTGATGAAGGCGAAGGAACTGTAGGTATAGGCAATCACGGGAAGCACCAGATAAGGGGCACGGTGAAAAAGTTTTGCAAAAAATCCCCAGTCCTGGTTAAATGTGGCTGCATTTTCCACACCGCCTTCAGGGAACCAGTTCAGCATATCGGGGTTGGCGAAAAGCACCAATAGCAATGTGCCCACAAAAAAGTTGGGTAGGGAATAGAGCGCAAAAAGAATTACACTGGATGCGCGGTCGAAAACCGAGTTCTTTTTATAAGCGGCATAAATGCCGACAGGCACACTAATCAGGTAGGCCAGAAACACCGAGAGCACCGTGAGCCAAAAACTCCATTGCAATCGCTCACCTATGCGCGTCAGAATCGGCTGCTGGTCTTGATAGCTTACCCCGAAATCACCGCGAATGACTCCGCCCTCGCCGTCCGTCCCAAAAAGCCACCGATGGTATTGGTTTCTGTATCCAAACCATTGAATGGTGGGAATGTAGGTGCGCCATTTGTGTTTGTTGGCCATCACAATCTGATATTTAGCCTTGCCATTTTGCAGCGAAGGCACCATGGGGGCTGTGAGTGCCAGGCTGCTGGCCACCGACATTAGAGTATCAAAACGCGCTTCGATAACCGTTTCATTAGACGTTTCCATCAAACCGAGAATGCCGAACTTGATTCTGTTGATGGCTTCATTCTGCTGGTTGGCATCTGCCTCCGACACACCGATGTCAGGTATAATCAGATAAGTTTTCTCTGCGGCCTGATTCAGGCTATGGAAATAATCAGCAGTGGCTGGCCAATTTCCCGTTTTTCTTGCCATCCTCAGCAGCATGGTTTGATGTGCTTTGTCAGGCACTTTATGCAAAGTGTCGGGATCAGCAAGTGTTCCCAGCCCGAAATAAAAAATAGGCAGGTCGAGGCCGAGTTCGCTTCTTTTTTCCTGTTTCAGTTTTTCAGTGGCTGAGCGGTTTCCTGCGGCCCCTCCCTGGTCATCGGCAGCATTCAGCAGCCTTTCGACAGGATCGCCAGGTGCATTGACACTGATGACAAATGCCAGCAGGCTGATGATGAACAAGGTGGGCACAAATACCAGCACCCGCCGGATGATATATCTAAGCATTTATTAACTGATTGAACGGAGGAGAGGAATGCCTGAGTGGTAAAGATGCGATATGGCCATGCCGCAATATTACCGAGCCACAGGGCTGATTACTGCCGACCCGCTATTGCCATCGGGCATAATCAGCTGCATGGCATTCAGCATCACTCCAGGTTTGTCGGCATACATGCCCGGGTTGGTAAAGCGATTGTGCATGGCTATTTTTCGTTTGACAGTGTAAAGGAAAACGTATGGCTGATCTTCATAAATCATCCGCTGCAGTTCATCACCCAGCACTTTCCGTTTCGCGGCATCCACCTCACCCTGATAATCCTCAATCAGTTTGTCGGATTTTGAATCGCCGAAACCGCAGAAATTGTAGCCTTTGTTCGCCCAGTTTTTGGTGTGCCAAAGCTGTTCAGGGGCATCTGGAATGCGGTTGCCGCTCCACGAGCCAAACATGGCATCGAAATTATGATTTTGGGCATTCTTATAAAAGATGGCAAAATCCATGGGGTTTGGCACCATGTCGACACCAGCCTTATACATGTCATCTTTCACCATCAAAACAATCTCCTTGGTTGTGGGACTCGACATGTAGCTGAGCTGAAATTTAAAAGGCACTTTGATGCCATTGATCATTTTGTCGCGGATGTTGTCTCCGTCCGTATCCACCCAGCCAGCTTCTGAAAGAAGTTGTTTTGCTTTCTCAATGTCATATGGAATTGGTTGGAGTGCCTTATTGGCTTCTTCAGTAAATGGGTATGCAGGGCTGGCTAACCTGGCGGCTTTGCCCAGTGCAATAACCTGAATGATTTCATCAACATTTACAATATGGGCCATGGCGCGCCGGGTGCGCTGATCGGTAAACACGGGCGGCCGGCCAGGCTCTGGCTTTTCATTCATCCCAAAGTAATTATATGCGAATTGGTCAACATACCCTGAGGTGTAATTTTTATTGAAATAATCCTTTTTCTGGAGCTTTATAAGCTGACTGGTAGAGATGGTGGTGGTTACATCTATAGCTTCTTTCTTCAGTGCAAGGGCAATGGCTGCATCATCCTTGATGAATTTTACAATGATGCGCTCAGGAAAAGCCCTGTCATAAACAAATGTGTCTGCGGCGCCCCACCAGTTTTCCTTTCGCGTAAATGTCATGCTCACCCCGGTGTTCCATTCTGTCAGTTGATATGGCCCCAGGCCCACCAGTTTTTCAGGGTCTCGTCCATTGCTGCCATCATTAAATGCTTCGAAAAATTTCCCCAGTGCTGGATACTTGCTGGCATTGAAATTCTCTGAATCAAATTGGGCAAGCGTAAACTTGTCAAGCACACCATTGGGGTCCCAATGGGCCTTTTGTATCAGGTATATTTCATCAAAAAAAATGTCATTCAGGTAATAGGGGGCCTTCATTTCAACCCTGAACTTCATGGGGTCGGTTGCTGATGGAACCACATTTTTGAGATTGAAAAACAACGACCGCCGGCTGGCATTGTCGGTCAATGGGCATTTGGAAACCTTGAGCGAAAAAAGGACATCTTCGGCGGTTACAGGTGTGCCGTCATCCCACTTAGCCTTGCCTGAAAGTGTGTACTGATATGCCAGCCCCGTTTCATCCCTTTCGGGATCACCAGCCAGCAAATGCGGCACAATTCTGCCATCGCGCATCTCGCTCCTCACCAAGCTGCGCTGCGTGTAATCAAATAAATATCTGGCCATCGCTGACTGATAGTTTATGGGGTGCATGCTTTCTGGCTGTGCAGTCAATTGAAAAATCACCACATTGTCATCTAAATTCCGCTTTTCAATGCAGCCCGTCAACCCGACAGACATGCTGGCGCAGAGCAGAATCAGGTACTTAACCATCCCTTTCATCGGAGACAAATTTAAGGCCCATGCCATGCAAGCCTGTGGTACAGAATAATCCATTCATCGGGGTTTGACAATTTCGCCTTTGAGCGTATTACCTTTGCCGTCCCCAAAATCAAGAGCCCGGCTGAGGGCCCGAGGATTGCAGGGGCAAGGAGAGATGCCTGAGTGGCCGAAAGGGACAGTTTGCTAAACTGTTGAACTGCTACAAGCGGTTCCGAGGGTTCGAATCCCTCTCTCTCCGCATTTGCTGACGGCCTGCCCATCGGCAGTAAAAAAAAAGTTCTTTAATTTGATGCTGCACACAGTTGCTTTTTTTCAGTTGACTGGGCCTGTGGCCCAATAATTTCAGCTGAATAAAAAATCTAATATATATCGGGGTTTGGCGCAGCCCGGCTAGCGCACCTGGTTTGGGACCAGGGGGTCGCAGGTTCGAATCCTGCAACCCCGACTTTTCATTTTTCAGGATCAGACTCAAGTAAGTTTCCTCATCCCATTGATTCATTTTTTTGTTCCCGCGGTCTCGTAGCTCAGTTGGATAGAGCAGCAGCCTTCTAAGCTGCTGGTCGTTGGTTCGAGTCCAACCGGGATCACTGATAAGGTTGAATCCTTTTTTTTATTCCTCAACAGCGCACCCTGAAAGTTCTTTTTTCAGGAATGTGTGGCAGCATATTGCATTGCCCAGGTGGTGAAATTGGTAGACACGCCATCTTGAGGGGGTGGTGCTGGAAACGGCATAGGAGTTCGAGTCTCCTCCTGGGCACGATGCACATGTAAGTGGCTAAACAATCAAGCACTTACATATGATTTTCATAGGGACTGCGCCAAAAAGGAGCAAGGCCGATTTCAGTTTGCAGCATGATTAAACGGTTGCTTGCTAAAGTTTATTTGGCCTGGCTGAATGGCTTGGATTGTGTGTATCGTTATCATCGGCACCTGTGCAAAGGCAAGTTATCAAGAATAATTGCCGCATGGTGCCAATATCCTTAATCGTGCTGCAATTTCGCGAATCCATAAATTCCAATGACCCTACTTCAGGCAATAACCGATAGCCTCACCGCACAGGGGCCAACACTCGCCTCTGACCCTGGCGGATTATCCCTTATAGAACTGCTGATAAAAGGCGGCTGGGTAATGATTCCCATTGTTCTTTTATTCTTGATGGCCCTGTATTTTTTCTTCGAGCGGCTGATGACACTCAATCGCGCTGGCAAAGAAACCAGCCGATTCCAGGGCCAGTTGACTAACCTCATCCGCAGCGGCGATGTCAATTCAGCACGCACGCTGGCAAACAATACCCACACACCTGCAGGTACCATGCTAAACAGGGGCCTTAAACTTCTTGGCAAACCCATTGATGAAATTGAGCGCGCGATGGAAAGCGCCGGCAGGCTTGAGGTTTACAAACTCGAGCGCAACCTGCCCATCCTGGCCATTGTGGCTGGCATCGCACCCATGCTGGGCTTTGTGGGTACAATCATCGGGGTAATCAAGATTTTTTATAACATCAGCCTGGCCAACAGCATCAACCTGGATATCATTGCCGGAGGCCTTTATCAAAAACTGATAACCAGTGCCGCTGGACTGGGGGTGGGCATTTTGGCTCACCTCGGGCACAATTACCTCTCCATTCTGGTGGATAGGGAAATTTATAAGATGGAAACCACTGCGCTCAGCTTTATTGATACTTTGCAAGACCCAGCAGCATGAACCTGAGAAGAAGAGCGCGGACTGTGAGCGAGGTGAGCACCGCCAGCCTGAATGACATCATGTTCTTCCTGCTGCTGTTTTTCCTCATCACCAGCACCCTGATAAACCCCAACATCATCAAAATGAGTTTGCCCAAGGCCACAAATCAGGCAGTTGTGCGAAAAACAGTAGTGGTCAACATCTCAGAAGGCGGGCAGATGTACGTGAATAAAACCCCCGTTTCAATTGAAACACTTTCTGCCAGGCTGGCTGAAATCACCAACGGCGAAACTGAGAATGTGTCGGTGCTGATGAATGCCGATAAAACAACCCCATGGGATGAAATCGTAAAAGTGATGAACATCGCAGGCAAACTCAACCTCAGGGTGTATGCTGCCACAGCTCCTGAAAAATAAAACAGTTTCCCTGAAACTGAAAAAGCAAAAGCCCCGTACCGGAATATCCAGCACGGGGCTTTTATTAGCTCTTTGCTCTACTTTTTTCCCAGCACTTCCAGCGCATCTTTCGCGGGTTTGTTGGCAGGGTCCAGCGCAATCACCTTCTGATAGTAAACCTTGCTCTGTGCGTTGTCTTTCACCACAAGGTAATTATAGGCTCCCAGGTAACTGTAAGCGTCAATCAGGTCTGATTTGTACTTCTCAGGGTCGGCCGCAGCAATCTCGATATACTTTTCATAGTGGGGCTTGGCGAGTCCTTTTGCATTTTGCGGGTCACGCAATTGCGCAGCCTTGGCGCGCCACAAATAGCCGAGTGGGGCAGTGGGTGCCTTTGCTGAAACCAAGGCGAACATGGTGTCAGCCTTCACATAGTTTTTTGCGTAGTAGCTCATTCGTCCGGCATTGAAATAATCCTGAGCGCTGGCGTCCTTTCCCTTCCTGTTGATGAGTCGGTCGAATACCCCTGCCGATGCTGCGTAGTCCTTTTGGTCAATGTAAGCTTCGGCCAAAGAAGTGTACAGGTCAAAATTGCTGGAGTCTTTCGCAATTGCCTTGTTCAGGTAATCAATGCCTTTGCCAGCCTCGCCTGTTTTTGCCAGCACTTTGCCATAGTATTCATAGTCCTTACCGATGATTTTATCAGGTGAAATTCGGGCAAAGTATTTATCCATTGCCATTCGGCTTTTGGCATAATCCTCTGTCTCATAGTAGGCGTATCCAAGCAGGCGAAGCAAAATCGGCTCACTGCTGTCCCGCATCCATACCTTTTCAATTTCGGTAATCGCCTCAGGATAATTTTGATTCAGATAGAGGAAGCTGGCATATCGCTGGTTGTCCTCTACACTGCGCTCAATCAGCCCCAGATAGACTTTATACTCTTCGATGGCTTTCGGGTACTGCTGAGTTCTGTAATAAAGTTCAGCCAATTCTTTATGAGCGCTGGCTGAGGTGGCATCGGCGGCGACGCCTTTTTGCAGGGCTGTCAGTGATGCATTATAATTAAGCGCTTGATAATAAAGCACTCCGAGTTTTTGCCATGGCTCAGGATTGTTGCCATATGCATTGCCTGCCCGCTCATATGCGCTGGCAGCCTCGCCCCCTTTGCCCTGGGCAAGATATAAATCTCCGAATGCCTCATTTAGTGCGGCATTCCCTGGATCGCGAGCCATACCTAAGCCGAGCACCTGCTGGGCATAATTGAGGTCTCGGCCTTTTTCAGTATTCACCAAGGCAGAGCCAATGGAGGCAATCACATTTACATCTTTATTCTTGGTCAGCTTCAGGGCCTGGTCGAAATATGGGCGGGCACCATTGACATCGCCATTGAATATCTTTACTTTTCCGAGGCCAACCTGTGCATTTGCATTCTTGGGGTCAAGCAAAGCTGCTTTTTCATAAAGCGGCTGAGCTTTGTCGGCCTGTCCTCTGCTGAGGTAATAATCAGCCAGATCTATCTGGCTGGGCGCATTCATTGCGTTTGCTTTAGCCAGGCCAGCAAATATGGTTTCAGCTTTGGTGTACTGCTGATTTTTTGCCGCGCGCATTCCCTCTTCACGGGTCTGGGCGCTGATGCTAAGGCTGAGGCAGCAGGAAATCAACATTGCAATTGCCGCTCGGCGGAAAACTGGGGTCGGTATGTTGCTATTCATATATGTTCTTCTTTTTTTGGGGCGCAACCAATCTCATTGGGGTGGTTGCCGGATAAAGCCCGGCGCCCAGAAAAATGGTTTGGCCGATGTCGCCCGCCATAAACGTTACAAAGCCTGTGCCCAGCCCTGTACGGTTCTCATTACTAATGACATGGATGACACGTGTGAGGGGGTACCACCCGAAAGCCATGTTGGCCTGATAGGGGCCATAAGCTGTTAAATCTTTGGCCGTATCGGGCCGCTGAATTTTGATTACATTGATTCCGTTGAGGAAATCAAGGTGCCGGGGGTCATCTTTATCACTGATCCACCCCACCCCAATCATTCCCAGGGCAGCGGGGTGCGATTTAACATAGCTGACAACTGCCGGGCTGCTATCGAGTGCTGCCCAATGCGCGGGAATTTCGCTTACGCCGTACATTTCTTTCAGCAGCCGAAAACTGCTGGAACCCTGGCCATCAAAAACAATGGCTGAAACAGCAGGTGAGCCAGATTTGATCAATTGCCCGAAGCCGTCATAGGTGAATTCTTTGAGCGGATTCTCAGGATTGGCAATTACTGCCACTGCATCTTTGGCCACTGTGTTGATGCGGATGCGATAGCTTTTCTTGTCGAAGAATTGCTTTTCATCTTCCCGAAGACCCCTGGTGCCAATCACCAATCGGACACTGTCCTGGCGAAATAAATAATAGGCTTTCCCCTCATCGACGTACCTTACATTGATTTTCGTGCCTGGGTAGGTGTACTCAAAAACATCTATCTGCGAATCAATCACCGGCTTCAGGCTTGGGTCAACGGCTATGGTAATTTCTCCGCTCCTCGAGGTGTCTGACTGGGCTTGCTCATTTTCGCCGGTGCCCCTGCAGCCCGCCAGACTTAGGGTAAGAAGCACTGCCATCCATATCCGGCGGCAGTCGGCTGCTTTATGCGCTGGGATTTTTCGGGTCTTCATCGGCATTCCGCTTAAACTTATAAAAGCCTTGCCAAACCATGACACCCCGAAAAACGCCATAGAGCAACAGAACCACGCCCCCTATGCTTCGCCCTCGGGGTGAGAGGTCATACTTCTTAAAAAGCTCGGGCCATGTCAGCAGTAAAATCCCGATGACAGTGAAGGCAATGGCAAACAGGATGGATGAAGCGCGGAAATATTGAGATTTCAAAAGGTTCAGGTTGTTTTTAGACTTTGAAAATCAAAGCCCACCCCTCCAAAGTTGGAAAAGCAGGCCTGATGCATTTTGATAATTTTTTTTTTTTTGACTATTCCCATCAGGGGGATAATCGCATTACTGCAGCCTGAAAAGGACCGGCAGGGTGTGCGTAACCGTTACAGGCCGCCCGTTTTGTTTTCCAGGGCTCCAGGCAGGCATGGTCTTGATAACCCTCAGTGCTTCTTCATCGCACCCGCCGCCGATTCCCTTCACCACACGGGCATTGGTTATTGCCCCGCTTTCAGAAATGGTGAAAGAAACCAACACTCGGCCCTGGATTTCACTCTCCAAAGCAAACGTGGGGTAATTGATGTTTTCACCCAGGTATTTGAAAAATGCGGCATCACCCCCAGGGAAACTGGGCTTCTGTTCCACGTTTACAAAGCTCAATACTTTGGGCGGGTCAGGCACCACCACCTCTACCTTTTGATTCAAATCTATCTGTACGGTGGCAGGCCCCTCATTTGTCACTGTGCTTGTAACTGTTGTTTTGGCCTCTTCCACATCAAGAACCACTTCTTCTTTTTCCACTACATTCTCTTCTACCTTGGGGGCCACAAACTGGATTGTTTTGGCGGGCGGCGGAATATCGACTGGGGGTGGCGGTGTAGCATCGTCCAATGGCGGCGGGGCATCGAGTGCCGTTACAACCTCGACAGGGCCAGTGTTGACGATTACTTCTTCAGGTGTCAGCGCCGAAATGATGCGCGGCAGAAAGACAGCGAGGAGAAATATGGCCACCGAAATGCCTAAAGCAGTCATGGTTGCCCTGTTGGAACGCTGCCTTATCAGATAAGCACCGTAGGTTTTGTTTTTGCCCTCAAAGACAATGTCGTCAAATGAGGCGTTTTGGAGCTGAATGGTTTGCATCTTGATTGTGATAAGGGGTGTTTAAGGCTGCTCGTCCAAAAGTTTCACTTCATCAGGGGTAATTGGCACCAGTGCATAGCTTTTCTGTTTGGTGACATTCATTTCGTCAAACAAATCGACCATGTTTTTATACTTGGCCTTGTCGCTAATTTTCATCAGTACAATCATCCCTTTGTCAGGAAATCTGGCGGTTATTTCCCGCCCCTTATCCATTAATACCTGCCGGATGCCAGAAGGTGAATAATTTGATTTGACAGGCTGAGGATTATCCAGGCCTACGTACCAATAGAGTTTATTGTTTTCACCGGCCAGCACGTTCAGCACCCGTTCAGCCGCAACCACAGGTGCATCCACCTCTGGATTTTCTGGTTCTTCAGGCATGATGATTTCCATTGCCTTTGGTTTGTTGAATGTGGTAGCCAGCATAAAAAAAGTCAGCAGCAAAAACGCAAGGTCCACCATTGGTGTCATGTCGATGTGTGTCGACATTTTCTTTGCTTTTGGTGCGCCGCCTTTTTTGTGGCCTCCGCCGCCGCCGCCGCCTGATACTTCTCCCATTTCCTGTTGTTTAAATAATTTTCTGTTATGGAGCTGAAAATAGTGGCTATTGCTTGGCGGCAAGCGGCTCAGCGCCTGCCTCGGGATTGGTTATCAGGTTAAAACGATTTACATTAAGCCGTTTGTCCTGCAGGGTGTTCATCACATCCTTTATCACCTCATAATCTGCATTTTGGTCGCCCTTGATACCGATGCGCAAGCCGCGATTGATTCCGCGCGCCTTCAGCACCCAATAGGCAAGCTGATTGTTTTTGCTGATGGCGGTATCTACTGGAATGCCTGGCTGAACGATTTTTTTGCGCTCTTCAGGCTCGGTTCCCAAAAACTGTTTCATGTTTTGCAGCGGCACCCCAAAGGTTTTCAAAACGGCAAAGGTGTTGGCCTCGTCCTCAGAAAAGGCGATGCCATATTCCTCGCCCATTTTCAGTATTAATTCCTTGCGGTTATACTTGTTGTCCATGTCCATAAAAACGCGTCCTTCATTGTCCACGGTAATGGTGAGGACATTCTTTTCTGGATAGCTGATTTCAGAAATGGAGCTCGGTGTGGTTACTTCCACAGGCTCATCAGCCCTAAACTGGGTTGTCAGCATAAAGAAGGTAACCAGCAGGAATGCGAGGTCAACCATCGGCGTCATGTCGAGGCTGGGGCTGCTCCTGGGTAGCTTGATTTTAGGCATTGCCTTTTCTCCCCCTCTATTATTATGCCACTGGCTGGCCAGCCGTTTTTACATGGGCAGCCTTTTCAGCAAGCGACTGTGAAATGCTGAATCCTGCTTCGTCAATGCGGTAAGTCAGCACATCAATTTTGGATGTGAACGAATTGTAGGCAATGATGGCAATGGCCGAGGTTCCAATACCCAGTGCAGTATTGATGAGTGCCTCAGAGATACCTTCAGATAGGGCAACTGGGTCTGGCTGACCAGCCTGGGCCAGTGCCGCAAATGCCCTGATCATCCCCAGTACAGTACCAAACAACCCGAGAAGTGTTGAAATGGAGGCGATGGTGGCAATGATGACAAGATTCCGCTCCAGCATGGGCAGTTCCAGGCTTGTTGCTTCTTCCAGTTCTTTGGTTATTGCCGCAGATTTTTCCTCAGTGTTCAGACTTGGGTCAGCAGTAACGTCTTTATATTTCCTCAGGCCAGCCTGCACCACATTGGCCACAGAGCCTTTTTGGCGGTCGCTCTCAGCTATTGCAGCGTCAATCTGGTTGGCACCCAGCTGGCTCTTGATTTTGCGCAGAAAGCCAACTATGCTTCCTTTTCCATTGGCCCGCTGAAGGGTGATAAACCGCTCGATGATAAACACCAGCAAAATGATTGTGGTGGACATCAGCACTGGCACAACCCAGCCGCCTTTATAAATTGTGCCCATCATGTTGCCGCCTTTAGCTGCATTTTCGGGGTTATTGTCGATGAAGTTGTCGTCTGCACCAAAAACCGTGTGGAAAATGATGTGAGCGACTGCCAGGCCAGCGATGATGACGATGATGGCAAACCAGGAGCGCAGGCTTTCGTTGAGCGTAGCGCCACTTTTTGTCTGTTGCATGCTTATGGATTCAGTTTTAAAGTGTTATTTCTTGGAATCAGAGCCGACGGAGCGAATTTTATTTCTGACAGCCTGATGGCCGGCAGTCGCCGTGGGCGTGGCAAAAATAAGGGGATGGCGGGCGATACCCAGCCTACCCGGGGCAAAATTGAAGCATTATCATATGGTTAAGTCAAAACACTTTTCCAGCCCTATCGGTAACCCATTTTTGCTTTTCGCGGTAATAACCCCAGGGATATACCTTCGCCCGAATGCAATGAATTGGCAGAGCCTGACGCGAAAAAAAGACATATCCCTGGCCGTGGAAACTGAGGGCGCCCACAGTTTGCGCAGAAGCCTGAGGCTGGCTGACCTGACGGGGCTGGGTATTGCCGCCATAATAGGTGCAGGCATTTTCAGCACTATCGGAAATGCTGCAGCGGCAGGTGGGCCCGCCATTGCACTATTATTTATTTTTACTGCCCTGGCTTGCTGCTTTGCCGCACTGTGCTATGCCGAATTCGCCAGCCGAATTCCCATTGCCGGCAGCGCCTACACATATGCCTACGTCTCTTTCGGGGAACTTTTTGCGTGGATTATCGGGTGGGACCTGGTGCTGGAGTATGCAATCGGCAATATTGCAGTGGCCATTTCATGGAGCGGATATTTTACCGGATTGCTGCAGGGAATTGGAATTCACTTTCCATATTGGCTGCAAATGGATTACCTGACGGCGTATCGCAGTTTCACCGATATATCCAGCTCCGCTGGAAAAATAGAACTTTCTTCCCTGGCGCCCAATCTCCGTGAGGCATACCTGGCATGGACCACGGCACCCCAAATCGGCAGCTTAAGAATAATTGCAGACTTGCCCGCACTGGGAATCGTGGTGCTGATTACCGCCCTGGTATATGTTGGCATCAGAGAAAGCCGCATCGCAAGCAACGTTTTGGTTGGCCTGAAACTCCTCATCATTCTGGCTGTGATTGTTGTGGGTTTTTTCTACATCCAACCTGAAAACTGGAGCCCCTTTGCCCCGCAGGGGTTTGGCGGAGTGATGTCAGGGGTGGCAGCCGTCTTTTTTGCCTACATAGGTTTCGATGCCATCAGCACCACATCAGAGGAAGCGATAAATCCACGCCGAGACATGCCGAAGAGCATTTTGCTGAGTCTGCTGGTTTGCACTGTGCTCTATGTACTGATAGCGCTTGTGCTCACTGGCATGGTTCCTTATATGAATCTGGGCGTGGATGACCCAGTTGCTTTCGTGTTTACCCAGGTTGGCCTTGATTGGTTTAGTTATGTGATTGCTGTAAGTGCAATTGTAGCGATGGCCAGTGTGCTGCTGGTTTTTCAGCTGGGCCAGCCCAGAATATGGATGAGCATGGGTCGCGATGGGTTGCTGCCCCCGATTTTTGCACGAGTACATCCCCGATTTAAAACTCCGAGTTTTGCTACCATCCTCACAGGATTTCTGGTGGCGATACCTGCCTTATTCATGAACCTTACAGAGGTAACTGACCTGGGAGTAATAGGCACACTCTTCGCCTTTATTTTGGTATGCGGCGGTGTTGCCCTAAACCATTATCGAAGCGTAGAACATCATCCAGGGGCCTTTAAAGTTCCCTACTTCAGCAGCCGGTGGGTTATACCCTTTTTGACTGTCGCAGGCATTTTACTGGTCGCCATCCTCGGATACGATAATCTTGCCTTATTCTTTGGAAATAAAACCCTTACTGCAAACGGAGCAATCCCTGGGGGCGCAACCCAATTCATTGTCAATCTTCCTTACTGGGTGTTTATGGTAAGCATTGCCGCCATTAATTATCTCTGCATTCGATATCGTTTATCATTGATTCCCATGCTTGGGGTACTCAGCTGCCTTTACCTGATGACCGAGCTCGGCCATGTAAACTGGATGCGCTTTGGCATCTGGCTGGTCATTGGCCTGGCGGTCTATTTTGGTTATAGCCGCAGGCACAGTAAACTAAGGGCAATGCCGAGTGGCAAATGAATAACTCTTGCTGTCGGGGGGCAGGTTGCTGGGTACTTTTGACAGCAAGACACTGAATGGACATCGAACAAGGGAACGAGGTATCCCGCAAATCATTCCTTAATATTAGCCTGCATACCCGAATTTTATTGGGCATGCTCCTCGGTGTCGCGGCCGGCTTGATTGTCAGAAGCAATGTAACTGACCCTGAGACCATAGAGACCATTATCTCTTATGTAAAACCCATCGGCGACATATTTCTCCGCATGATTTTTATGATGGTGATCCCATTGCTGCTGAGTGCCCTGATTTTAGGCATCAGCGATTTAGGGGATTTGAGCAAAGTGGGCCGCATCGGGCTCAGGATGCTGATGTACACCATCGTTGTAACGGGTGTCTCAGTAGGGATAGGCTTTGCAGCAGTTACCCTTTTTCAGCCTGGTGCAGGTTTGGGGGCAAGCCAGCGCGAGTACCTCGAAACACGTTTCAGTGAGCAGGCAGAGCAGGTTTCGGCCAATGCAGCAAGTGTACATGGCCGCAGTGTGATGGAAGTGCTGGTAAATATCGTCCCCAAGAACCCGATTGAAGACATGGCCCGTGCATTCGACCCCAGTTATACCGGCGGCGGCTTGCTGGCAATCATGTTCTTCGCTCTGATTGTAGGGCTGGCCATGAGCGCAAGCCCTGCCGACAAAGTGAAACCCCTGCGCGATGTCCTCGAAGCACTTTATGTAATCGTGATGAAGGTGATAGGCTATGCCATGCAGCTGGCCCCATTCGGTGTCGCAGCCTTGCTGTTTATCCTGGTCGCCAGCATCGGGGGCGAAATTTTGGTGGTGCTGCTGCGCTATGTGCTTGTGGTGGTCGGCGCGCTTGCTTTTCATCAATTCATCACTTATTCCATTATTTTGAAATGGGTGGCAAAAGTGAGCCCAAGGTGGTTTTTTAAATCGGTGGCACCTGTGATGGCAACAGCATTTTCCACCAGCAGCAGCAATGCTACCTTGCCCACGGCAATTGATGTAACCATCAATCGCCTCAAAGTCCCTCGGTCAATTGCCAATTTTGTGCTCACCATCGGTTCAACTGCCAACCAAAACGGAACGGCGCTCTATGAGGGAATCACTGTGCTCTTCCTTGCCCAATGCTTCAATGTTGACCTCAGCTGGGCCAGCCAGGTATTGGTGCTGGTGATGTGTGTGCTGGCTGGCATAGGCACAGCGGGGGTGCCAGGGGGCAGCCTGCCAGTGATTATGCTGATTTTGATTAGCGTAGGGGTGCCAGGTGAAAGCATCGCCCTGATTTACGGAGTTGACCGATTACTGGACATGTGCCGAACCGTCCTCAACGTTACAGGCGACATTACTGCCGCAGTTTACATCCAGAAAAGATTTCCGCTGATGGATGCCCAGCCCGATGGAAAAGCCAGCGAGTTTCAGCAGCCTTAAAGCCGATGCCTGATGATGTCATCAATTGTCAGTCCTTCTGCTTCAGCCTTATAATTAAGCACGAGCCGATGGCGAAGAACCTGCAGCGCTACAGCCTTGACATCTTCAATATCCGGTGAAAATTTGCCATTGAAAACTGCGTGGCATTTTGCGCCAATGGCCAGCATTTGCGATGCGCGAGGGCCAGCACCCCAATCTATATAGTTTTTTACTACTGCCGGTGCCAGCGCTGAGGACAGCCGGGTTTTGTTTACCAGCGTTACAGCATACTCAAGCACATTGTCGGGTACTGGCACCTGCCTGATGAGGTGCTGAAACCGCACAATGGTTTCTTCATTCATCATTTTGCGCAGCTCAACCTTCCGGTCTGTTGTGGTACTCTGCACAATTTTCAATTCCTGCTGCAGTGTCGGGTAATCGAGTTTTATGCTGAACATGAATCTATCCAGCTGGGCCTCGGGCAATGGATAGGTTCCTTCCTGCTCAATAGGGTTTTGGGTGGCCAAAACAATGAACGGCTCGGTGAGCACATGCCGCTTGCCACTGACTGTTATGCTTTTTTCCTGCATGGCTTCAAGCAATGCAGATTGCGTTTTGGGAGGAGTGCGATTGATTTCATCTGCCAGAACAATATTGCCGAATATGGGACCTTTTATAAACCTGAATTCCTTGCGCTCATCCAATATCTCACTCCCTGTAATGTCACTTGGCATTAAATCAGGTGTAAACTGGATTCGGCTGAACTTCAGGTCTAAAACTGAAGCGATAGTCTGAACAAGGAGGGTTTTGGCAAGGCCCGGCACGCCGATTAGCAAGCAATGGCCTCGGCTGAAAAGTGCAATCAGAACATCGCGCACAACATCCTCTTGGCCGACAATTATTTGGCCTATTTCATTTTTCAGGTCGGCGTATAAACGGTTCAGGCCACTGATGGCCTCGACGTCAGCGTTAGGATTTTGCATTATCAATCTTAAAAATTAAGGTCGCCCTGAAAAGTAGGGCTTTAGCTGATTACAATTGTGGTAAGGCGGTTTGATGCTTAGATTCACCGTTTTTGAATAGTCATCAATCCAAGCTTCAAGTTTGGCGTTCCGCTTTTGATTTACTGCTGCATCTTTCAGCAGGCTATAATCATCGGTCAGGTTGGCAGTATGAGGTTTTGTCCTGCTGACCACATAGAGAATTCGATATCCATCACGCCCATCCTGAGATTTGAAAGCCGAAACATCTGAGATTTGCTTGGGCTGCAATTTGTCAACGGCGACAAAGAGTTGGGCATCTAATTCTTTAGTGCTGAGCCTGCTGCTGTTGGTTTGGGGATTTAACAATGCACCGCCGCGTTTCCGGCTTTCTTCATCTTTCGAGTACTTTTTTGCCAGCGCAGAAAAGTTGACAGTGTCACTTGCTGAAAGTGCATTGCGCAGGCTGTCAATCAATATCCGAGCTTCCCTTTTCGATTCATCAGTGATTTTTGGCTTGATGAGTATATGCCTCACGTGCACCAGGTCGCCTTTGCGCTCTATCATCTGCAGAATATGGAAACCAAACTGGGTTTCGATGATGTCGCTGATTGAATCCTTTTGCAGCCTTAAGCAAGCCGCGGCAAATTCAGGCACATACGTCCCTACGGATTGAACCCCCAGGTCACCGCCTTTTATGGCAGAGCCAGGGTCTTCACTGTAAAGAATGGCCAGTGTTGAAAACTGCTTTCGTCCAGCCACAATGTCGGCCCGCATTTCCCTCAGTTGGTCAATGGCATCACTGCGCTGCGTCCGGGTTATTGCGGGATAAATCACAATCTGCGATAATTCTACTTCGGCATCAATCAGGGGCAAACTGTCCTTGGGCCAGCTGTTATAGAAACGCCGAACCTCGCTGGGTACAATGGTCACCTCCCCTATTATTTTGTTCTGCATCTGCTCAATCAGCAGCTGGTCCCTGATGCTGCGGCGAAATTCATCTTTCAGCACAAGGATTGTTTTGCCATAGAACTGTTCCAGCGCCGCCTCCGCCGTC